>DATEOW010000091.1:0-4720 GCA_035273665.1 Burkholderiales bacterium
CATAGCCGATGTTTTCGGCGCCGCGCTTGAAGGTCGTGTGCTTGTTGACGAAATCCTTGTTCACGCGATTCGTCTTGATGATGTAATGGGCGATGTAGTTGAGCATCGCCAAATCCGTTTGCGGTTTGAAAATAACGGGCAGGTCGGCGAGATCGAAAGAGCGGTGCTCGAAAACGGAAAGCACCGCAACTTTCGTTTTGGGCGCGGTCAGTCGGCGGTCGGTGACGCGGCTCCATAAAATGGGATGCATTTCCGCCATATTCGAGCCCCATAGCACGAAGGCGTCGGCGTGCTCGATATCGTCATAGCAGCCCATTGGCTCATCCATGCCGAAGGTGCGCATGAATCCGGCAACCGCCGAGGCCATGCAATGGCGCGCATTCGGGTCGATGTTGTTGGTACGGAAGCCGGCTTTCATCAGCTTCGAGGCGGCGTAGCCTTCCCACACGGTCCATTGGCCGGATCCGAACATGCCGAGCGCATCGGGTCCTTTTTCTTTTAATACCCGCTTGAACTGCGTCGCCATTTCGTCGAAGGCGCGGTCCCAGGATACGGGCGCAAACTCGCCATTTTTATCGTAACGGCCGTTCTTCATGCGCAGCATGGGAGACGTGAGACGGTCCTCGCCGTACATGATCTTCGATAAGAAATAACCTTTCACGCAGTTGATCCCGCGATTCACTTCCGCCTGCGTGTCGCCATGCGTCGCCACCACGCGATTGTCTTTGACCGCGACAGACACGCCGCAGCCCACGCCGCAAAATCGACAGGGCGCCTTTGACCACTTTAAGTTCGTCAATCCAGGGTCGGTGACGAGATTCTGCGAGACGACGGGCAAGGGGAATGCGGTTCCGGCGACTGCGGCAGCCATCGCCGATTGTTTAAGAAAGTCGCGACGATCGTCGTCCATGAAAAACTCCTGGAAAATTTAAATGTTCATCCTGAAAACCCGACTACAGGTCAAGTGCCAGGCGGCCCCGCAATGAGCTGGTACATCCAGACGATAAAGCCGAAGCCGCCGACGATGGCGACCGCTAACAAAGGGGCGATAAACGCAGTGACAGCGAGAAGGGCGCCGACTTCTTGGGCGGCTGTTGGAGGATCCGGAGGTGTAGCGTTCATCCATTGGACTCCATCGAGTGAAAATGACCGACAATTGATGACGGCAGTGACACCATAGCATCGAGAGACATACTTCGCTAGCACGGCGCAGCACGGGATAAGCTGCCGATACACAGATACGACAACGCAGACAGACGCCATCACGCTCGCGCTAGCTAGATAGACCGCTTGATGCGAACGTCGCGAAAGCGCCTAGAAACGTTTTGTGCTCAGGCGTCTGCCATTCAATTCGAGGAATTGCAGGTCCGAAGATGCTTGAGGTTCACGGAAAACGAAAGCGACCGAATTTTATCTGTATCGCATGCTACGAAATGATCGATGAGCGAATGAGTGCGATGATCGATTGAGCGATGATGCATAAACTCTTAGTGATGCCTGCAGACCTCTTAAGAGACGACGCGCATCCGAAACATGGCTCTATATCCGTTCTTCGAAATGAGCGACAATCTGTATTATGTTAAATAGTGGATGAAGTGATTCCAAGGCTCTTAACCTTCAGCGTCCCTTATCGTGAAATTGTGAGACCTTTTATATGACTTATTGTGAATGCCTGGATGCATTCCACAGCATCTAAGGCCTTATTAATCTAGCCCAATATCCGGGTGCGCGCCACCCCTCGGTATCGGTCGGCTTCCAAGCCGGTAAATCAAGTTGGGCTACGATCTTAAGGGATCATCAGGTACCAACGACGGCATGGCAGCGTTATCATAAACGCGTCATCCTGCGATCACTCCACATGGCGCCAACCGCTACTGATGCCCCCCTCGCAGACCGCACGGAAGAGATTCTTCGTCTCCTCGGTGGCGCTGCTCTCTTGCCCAATGTGCGATCAATGCGTGATCTGCTCGAAATTGGCCGCTCGGGGCTAGACAGTCAGTCCTTGTTTCATTTGGTCGACGCGCTGAGCTTGCCCTTAGCGGCTGCTGCGTCGACGTTAGGTCTGTCACACACCAAGCTGCTCGTCATGGAAGGACGATTGGAGCTTCTCTACCCCGAAACGAGCGATCGACTGATTCGTCTCGCCAGTATCGGAGCGTTAGCTTTAGATGTACTCGGGGCTCCAACGGACGCGGGAAAATGGCTCTCGGCCCCGAACAACGAATTGAACGGCTGCATGCCTCTGGCGCTGGTTGCAACCTCCGCGGGCACTCAAGCGGTCGAAGCGCTACTTTGCTCACTTAGGGGATCTGCAGCACCATGGCATCCGAGTCCGGCGGCATTGGAGCGTGGGCGCGCCACCCTTCGCGATGTGATTTCACAGCCACAGAATCTCACGCCTTCCAAATTCGCAGCGCTCGCTGGTGTGTCCGAAGAGGAAGTCCTAAAAGATATTCGTAACCGACGCCTATTAGCCCTGGGCACGTCTGAGAAGGAACTGCGACTTCCGGACTGGCAGCTTGATCCTTTGGCCCTCCGCCTGACCCAGAGCGTGTTGGAGCAAGCATCGGATGTGGATACTTGGACGCTCTATCGCGCCCTTTGCGAACCGCTGGAGTTATTCGAAGGACGAACCCCGGCTGAAGCGGTCACCGCACAGAGCATTGAGTACGTCACAAAAGCGGTTCTCCATGTGCTCGGGTTTCGAGTCTAAAGCTGCGCGCTGCCCGCGCTACTTCGCCTTTTGCGTCTCCGGCGTTTGCACCCGCATTAAACGCAGCCCGTTAAACACCACGATCAGGCTTGCGCCCATATCAGCGAATACGGCCATCCACAGCGTGGCGGATCCGGTCAACGTCAATACAAAAAACACAAACTTGATTCCAAGCGCAAGAACAATGTTCTGCCATAGCACCCGGGAGGTTCGCCGCGACAAGCGAATAAATTCCACCAGCTTGCGCAAATCATCTTGCATCAAGGCCACGTCCGCCGTCTCAATGGCGGTATCGGTGCCTGCTGCGCCCATCGCAAACCCGATATGCGCTCTTGCGAGCGCCGGCGCGTCGTTGACGCCATCCCCCACCATGCCCACAGGCCCGAGCGTGCTGTAGTGTTCGATAGCCGCGAGCTTATCCTCCGGCAACATGTCGCCGCGCGATTCATCGATGTCCACCAGCTTTGCGATAGCTAGCGCTGTTTTGGCATTGTCGCCGGTGAGCATGACCGGAATAAGGCCCAAGGCCTTGAGTTCGGCGACTGCCGTTTTGCTGCTTTCACGCACGGTGTCGGCGACCGCAAACACGGCAATTACTTTCTCCTTCGTGGCGAGCACCATCGCGGTTTTCGCCTCGTTCTGCAAGCGATCGAGCAAGGCCTCGACTTCCGTGCCGCAAACCTTCAACTCCTCGACCAAGCGATGATTGCCGATGTAGTACATGACGCCGTCGATTGCGCCGCGCAAACCGCGTCCGGTCAGTGATTCGAATTCGCGAACCTCGGCGTGCGCTTGATCTGGATATCCCCCGACGATGGCTTGCGCGACCGGATGATCGGAATTTGCCTCTAGGCTCGCGGCGATTCGTCGCGCGTCGTTCTCATCGAAACCATTCAGCGGCAGAACATCGGTGAGCGCCGGACGGCCGTGCGTCAACGTCCCAGTCTTATCCAGCGCAATGTATTTCAGTTTGCGCCCTTCTTCGATATACAGACCACCCTTCACAACAATCCCCCGGCGGGCCGCCGCGGCGAGTCCACTCACCACGGTGACCGGCGTCGAAATAACGAGCGCACACGGACACGCGATAACAAGGAGGACGAGCGCCTTGTAAATCCAGTCATACCATTCCGCACCAAACACGAGCGGTGGCACGAATGCGACGAGTAGCGCAACAACGAACACCACAGGCGTGTAGACACGGGCGAACCGATCGACGAAGCGCTGCGTCGGCGCCCGTTGACCTTGCGCTTCCTGAACCGAGCGCGCAATCCGGTCTAGTGTCGTATCACCCTTGGCCGCCGTGACTTCGTATTCGAGCACGCCGCGTTCGTTGATGGTGCCCGCAAACAATTGATCGCCGACGGTCTTGTCTACCGGCATGCTTTCGCCGGTGATGGGTGCCTGATTGACGCTCGATGCGCCACTCGTGACCACTCCATCGAGCGCAATGCGCTCGCCGGGCCTTGCGCGGATCACTGCGCCTTTCAAAATGCCTGTCGCCGCGACTTCTTCCCATGCGCCTGCCGGCGAACGCACTACGGCTGTTTCGGGTGCGAGATCCATCAGTTTACGAATCGCGTTGCGGGCGCGATCCAGACTTGCCACTTCGATCAACTCCGCGATGCCGAAGAGCCAAATCACCACGGCGGCTTCGGGCCATTGGCCGATCAGGAGGGCACCAATGACCGCGACCGACATGAGCAAATTGATATTGAGCGTGAAAGTGCGCAAGGCGGTGAAGCCTTTGTGCAAGGTTTCTTGCCCACCCACTGCGATAGCGAACAACGATAAGGCAATCACTGGCCAGCTACTCTCATCTGCGGTGGCATATGCAATAGCTTCGGCGCCAATTGCCGCGACACCCGCCACGCCCGCCATGACCCAAGCTTTGCGCGACGACTCGGGTGGGTGATCCGCTTCGCCTACGTCCGCTGCGGTGGCGTTTTCTTCTGCCGGTTTCATGCCGATACTAGTGAGCTTGTCCACGACCGGTTGCGTGTCGGC
>DATEOW010000092.1:0-6628 GCA_035273665.1 Burkholderiales bacterium
TTCTCGGGATCCTCCGGCATGACCCGCAGGTCCGCGTTCTGGCCCCAATACGCATAAGGCCAGCCATAGAAACCGCCTTCACGCACGGAGGTCAGGTAATCGGGCACGAGGTCCGGTCCGATTTCATCGCGTTCGTTCACCACCGCCCACAACACGCCGGTACGCGGTTGTATCGCGAGAGCGGTCGGATTCCGCAGCCCGGTTGCATAGGGCTTGTGCATACCCGTCACGGCATCGATTTGCCACACCATGGCGCGATCGACCTCGGCGGTCAACCCGCGCTCGGTGATGTTGCTGTTGGAACCGATGCCCACATAAAGCATACGGCCGTCGGCGCTTGCGGCCAGCGCCTTGGTCCAGTGATGGTTAATGTCCGAGGGCAAATCGGTGACTTTCACCGGCGGTGCGCCCGCCTGCGTATCGCCGACGCGATAGTTGAAGCGAACAAGCGCATCCTGGTTGGCGACGTAGAGCGCGCCTTTAACCAGCGCAAGACCATAGGGCGCGTTGAGCTTGTCGGCGAAGACGGTGCGCAATTCATAGTTGCCGTCGCCGTCCGCATCGCGCAAGAGCGTCAGGCGGTTGCCGCCTTTGACCTGCGTCGTACCTTTCGCCTTGATGATGCCGGCGATGAAATCTTTGGGCTTCAACTTCGGCGCACTGCCGCCGCGGCCTTCGGCCACAAGAATATCGCCGTTGGGTAGTACAAGTGTTTGTCGTGGGATCCCTAGATCGGTAGCGATGGCACTGATCGTGTAACCCTGAGGTACCGTCGGCCGCAGGTCGCCCCAAATCGCCGGTTCCGCAATCACCATACTGGGGAGTAGCCCGCGTTCCGGCGCGGGCAGTTGTGGATCGGGGCCGTATTGCTTCAGGTCCTGACCCTTCTCACCGCAAGCGCTCAGAAGCGTGGCAAGCGCGAGGGCCGTAAATCGGAAACCGTTTGAGCGCTTCATGGCCGGACTCCCGCGCGAAGGGTGGAGAAGCCGAGCCATGTCGCAGCGCAGGCCAGTACGGTAACGATGACCGACAGCACGAGCCCAATCGGCATAACGGCCCAAGCATCTTTGGCATGGACAAGGGCATCGATAAAGCCCAGCACCCAGGTGAGCAACAGCACCAAAGTATAAATGCCCGCACCGGGCCGGCCCCGGACCAGACCGATCACCGCGCAAAGCAACGCGACGCCTCCAAATACCAGCGCATAGGCGAGCAACCAGGATGCGAAGTTGGCCCACTGGATGTGATACCACGACCAATAGGCCCAGTCGCATAGCAGCGCGCCCAAAAAAAGCGGGACGGTCGAAGCCAACATGACCGCATGGAATGGGTGAATTGCCCCGAGCGGGGTTCGTTCGATGGTAGCAGCCACGGCAGGTGCCCTTTCTTATTCGTTGGGTGATACTACGCAAGCGAACGTCGAGCCCACGTTTCGTCTTTCCGAATGATGCTAGGCGATAGATGCCTGGCTCGCCACCTTTAGCGAGGTTTTATGATCGAACTCATCATCCCGCAGCGGCGTCGCGATCTGGGTGGTTTCGAAGTCGGGCGGGTGTTGCCTTACTCAAAGCGGCGCATGGTCGGCCCCTTTATTTTTTTCGACCACATGGGGCCGGTGGATTTTCCGCCCGGCATACCGACCTCCACGGATGTGCGACCGCATCCGCATATCGGCTTATCGACCATTACCTATCTGCTCGACGGCGAGATCATGCATCGCGACAGCGTCGGGTCGGAACAGCCCATTCGTCCGGGAGAAGTGAACTGGATGACCGCCGGGCGCGGCATCACGCATTCCGAACGCTTCGAGCGCGCGCGCCGTGAAGGCGGCCATATGAACGGTATCCAGGCGTGGATCGCATTGCCCAACGAACATGAAGAAACGGAACCGTCATTCGCCCATTACGATGGCGCGCAATTGCCCATCATCGAAGAAGACGGTTCACAGACGCGCATCATCGCGGGCGAAGCCTATGGAGCGAAAGCCGCTGTGGCGGTTTATTCTCCTCTGTTCTATGTGCATTGCCGTCTGCAATCTGGGGCGGGCCTATCGGTGCCGAAAGAATATTCAGAGCGCGCGGTCTACGTTGTGTCCGGCGCAGTTCAAGTCGCCAATGAGCGGCTCGCAGCGGGCGAGATGGCGGTATTCGGCACGGGTGCGAGTGTGCATGTGCAGGCACTCGCGCCGACAGAACTCATGTTGCTGGGCGGCGAGCCTGTCGGCCCGCGCTTTATCGAATGGAATTTCGTTTCATCGTCGAAGGAACGTATCGAAACGGCGAAAGCCGATTGGCGCACTGGGCGTATGAAGTTGCCCGATCTCGATCACGACGAGTTCATCCCTCTACCCGAAGACAGCGCAGCACCGCCGAACCCGATGTCGTAGCGTCGCGATTCCAAGCATGATGCTGTGCACCGGTCTGTATGTTTCGGCGCTGATTGCCACGCCATCACGGGCGTGAAGCGGACGCCGTCAATGTACGGTTGCACCGTTTCCATTTCCATTGCCGTTGCCATTCCCGTTGCCGTTGTTGATGGCTTTCGCAAGCTCTTCAAGTGCGACAGGTTTGACCAGGTGCAAGTCGAAGCCCGCCTCGCGCGCACGTTTTCGATCGGCTAATTCGCCCCAACCCGTTACAGCAATAATCTTCGGGCGATGTGAGGTTTTTATTTGCTTGAGTAAGCGGGCCACCTCATAGCCATCCATGTCGGGCATGCCGATGTCCAATAGAATCACATCAGGCTCGAAGGTTTTGGCTAACTCGATTCCAGAGGGGCCGTCTGTCATCGCCTGCACCTCGTGTCCGAAGGTGCTCAAAAGAATTTGCAGGCTTTGCGCAGCGTCCTCATTGTCATCGATGATGAGAATGCGTTTTGCGGAAAAAGGTTTCTTGCGATATTCGCGCTTGACGGTTGCTTGTTCCTGCGCTTGAGGCGCGCTCCTCGATACACGGTCCATGAGAGGCAAGCTCAGGCAAAACTCGGCGCCCTTGCCCAAGCCTTCGCTATGGCCCGCCAATGTCCCTCCGTGAAGTTCCGCAAGACGCTTGGCAAGCGAAAGGCCTACACCCAGGCCCGCTTTCATTTGATTGCCGTGGATTTTCCCTTGCACGAACATTTCAAACATATGCGAAAGTGATTCCGCTTCGATTCCTTGCCCGTCATCCCTGATCTTGATTTGTACTTCCTTGCCCGACACGCCGGTGGATACCCAGACATTGCCGCCCTCATTTGTATAGCGCGAGGCGTTGTTCAATAGATTGACCAATATCTGCGTGAGCCGTACGGCGTCGCCGTGTACGAAAAGAAACTCGTCCGGCGTGGAAAGATGCACCACATGTTTTTTTTCCTTGATGAAAGGCATCGCGGCTTCCACGGCCTCAGCGACAACGCCGACAATATCGATGCGTTCGCGGTTCACATTGAGGACGTTCTTGCTTACCCGCGAGATGTCGATCATGTCTTCAGCAATGCGCGAAAGCTGCTCGCTTTGGCGATCGATCGTTTTGCGCAGCTTCAGTTGCGCGGGACTATCGATCGGTAGGGCCTCCATCGCTTGAATGGCTGTTCGAATCGGCGCGAGGGGGTTGCGAATCTCGTGAGCAAGCGTCGCAATGAACTGATTGACATTGCGCGCTGCAAGTTCCAGTTCGGCGAGCTGCCGCCGTTCGGAAAGGTCTTGCGTGACTTTAGCGAAACCCCGCAGATTGCCATGCGCATCATGCAGTGCCGTCAAGACCACGCGCGCCCAAAAGCGAGAGCCGTCTTTCTTGACCCGCCAGCCTTCATCCTGAGATCGACCGAGGCGCCGAGCTTCCGCAATTTCAGCCCAGGGTTTTCCTTCGCGCACTTCTTCTTCCAAGAAGAAGTTGGAGAAATGCTTGCCGATAATTTCGTTCGGCTTGTAGCCTTTGATTCTTTGAGCGCCGACATTCCAACTCGCTACCAGGCCTTCGGGGTTGAGCATGAAAATCGCGTAGTCCTCAACGCCATCGACCAATAGCCGAAAACGCTCTTCGCTCAGCCGCAGTTGTTCGAGTTCCTCTTTGCGCGCGGTCATGTCCCGCGTGATTTTTGAAAAACCGAGTAACTGTCCGGCGTCGTCGCGCAATGCAGTGATCGTTACATGCGCCCAGAACTGCGACCCGTCTTTACGTACCCGCCAACCCTCGTCTTGCATGCGCCCCTCGCGGGCGGCGCGCTCTAATTCCTGGCCGGGCCAATCACGCGCCTTGTCAGCCGGGGTATAGAACTCGGAAAAATGCTTCCCGATGATTTCGCTGTCCAAGTAGCCCTTGATATTTCGTGCTCCTGGGTTCCAGGTCATTACATGGCCGGTAGGCGAGAGCAGAAAAACGGCGTAATCGCGCGTTTGTTCGGCGGCGATGCGGAACATTTCGGAAATACTGGACATTAATCACTCATTTTTCTTATGAATCGTTTGATGGACGCGGGCCGAATGGATAACGGGCAAAAAATGCGCCCGACCCCTAGCACGACCTCTAGGGCACAGCGCCTGCTTAAGAAGTAGACACCTTTTGCGGAGCGCGCGCAATGAATCCCGAAACCAAAGACCTTGAGCAACTCTACCGACTAATCGAGAAAATCGAGATCGCCATGCTCGTCACTCGGCGTGAAGACGGCAGTTTGGTATCTCGCCCCATGGCGACGCAGAAGCAGGATTCTATCGCTGATCTGTGGTTCGTCACCGATGTCGAGTCGCACAAGCTGGATGAGCTGGACCTAGACCCGAACGTCAACTTGGCTTATTGGGATTCCGATTCCTGGGAATGGGTCTCGGTAAGCGGGACGGCCCGTATCTCAACAGACCGCGCCGCCATTCGCCGGCTGTACCAGACCGATTGGAAAGCTTGGTTCGGCAAGATCGACGAAGTGCGCGACGGCGGGCCGGAGGACCCACGGCTCGCGCTCATTCTTGTCGATGCACATAGCGCAATGTATATGCGCCGTGAAAAATCAAAACCAGTGGTCTTGTTTGAAATCGCCAAGAGCATGCTCACCGGCGAGGCGCCCGATGTTGGTCGCACAAAATCGCTGCGTATGTAGCACGCGCAACAATGGCGTTGCTTAAACGAGCAGTGGCTCAAGCAGCTGCGGATAAAGAAGCGCCGTAAGAATGCCATTCAACGCCATGCCAAGCCCCGCGAAAGCGCCGGCCTCCTGACTTAGCAAAAACGCGCGCGCGGTCCCGATGCCATGTGCGCTCAGACCCAGCGCGAAGCCTTTTTCGCCATCGTCGTGTACACCTAGGAATCGCAAGACAGCAAGGCCGCATAGCGCGCCGCAAATTCCTGTTCCGATCGCAATCACCGCTGCGAGTGCGGCGTTGCCGCCGGCGCCCTCCACGAGACCGATCGCGATGGGTACGGTTGCAGACTTGGCGCCCAATGCTAAGACGCTATCCGGCGTCACGCGCAGGTGCCAGCCGATATAGGCACCGCATGCGATACCAGCCGTTGACCCCACGCCTAAAGCGAAGAGCAGCGGCCAACGCATTGTTTTTAGTTTTTTACCTTGGCTGTAGAGCGGAATAGCAAGGGCGACGATGACGGGGCCCAAGCACTCGTGCAGCCATCGCGCGCCGGTTGCGTAATACTCATCGTAAGAGATTCCGAGCGCCCAGAGCAATGCGATGACGGTTGCGATGGAGATCAAGGCCGGATTCAGCAGCGCACATCGTCCGAAGAACCGATTCAATGCATAAGCGCAGCTATAGACGACGAGTGTCGTCAGCAATCCGAACAGAGGGACGTGCTGCACCTCAAGTCTTTTCAGCCGGGTGCGCGGCAAAAAGATGTTGCAAGCGGCGAAAAACGCGAAGGGAAAGCGCGGTGGCGGCCAAGGTGCAAACCGTACCGCCCAGAACCGCGAGGACGATCGCTTTCCATTCTTCACGAAATGCGTCCATCTGCACCATGAGGCCTGCGCCGGCGGGGATGAACAGAAGGCTCATGTGCCGCAGCGACGCCGTCGTAGCGGTGTAAGCCTCGCCTGAAAGTCCTCCGCGCGCGCAGAGGAACAAGAACAAGAGAAGCATTCCTGCGATGGGGCCGGAGATGGGCAACGCCAGCCAGAGCACAAGACCTGTTCCCATTGCATGAAAGAGTAGTAGGAGCGCGACCAACTGCACGAGCATCCACATGAATCGCGGCGAATTGATATCCGATTCCTTCCCATAAAGCAAAAAGCTTCGAGCCACGAAACCGGCTGCGTTAAACAGGCCAAGCAAAACAAACGCGATGAATTAAGCGAAATGACTGCTGTGGAAGGTTTCGTGACTCACGCGTTTTATATTCAAACCGTCATTTCCTGTGATGGGTGCGCGGAGGCGAATTCTCCGGTTCTTTCAGCTTGCAAATAGGTCAAGCCAACAATGAAGGCGAGCGCCCATAAAATGGGCAAAACGAAATGCGAGGGTTTCATCATGATTGCTCCTTATGAATCGGTTGGAAGGTTGTTGTTATTAGGCGCGGAGCATAGAGAGCGGTCGCCGCGTGCACCATTTACTAGATGGACTATCTCCTTGGTGGGGAGATTGTTGTTCGCTCGCTTTGCGTTGCACCGCACAGCGTCCAAGGCCGATGTGTCCGACATTCGCTTTGGGTTT
>DATEOW010000093.1:0-6633 GCA_035273665.1 Burkholderiales bacterium
GCCGCTCGGTCTGCAATTGCAAGACATCGTGAATCGCTCCTATCTCTCTTCGTAGATGTTGTCCGTTCGCCGACAACCTGTCGGAAAAAACGGCGTAGCACCCCACGCGCGGTGACAAAAGTCGCGCGTTTTTCTTTCTCCACCTGGTTTGAAGCAACTGGCATCGGTCTTGCGATAAGCGATGGTCATGGGCTCGACGGGAGCCAAGCTTTAATAAACCAACGGAGAGAAGAACTGTGAAAAACTTTAAAGTTGTAACACTTGTAGCAGCGATGTTGTGTGCGCCCGTGGCCCTGGCCGATGGACGCGTTGATGTGAACATGAACCTGTACCACGTTGCCGGCGAAAAACTGGACAGCGGTCTGGGTCAGTTGTCCGCTACCTATACCGGCGCAGAATTCATGCGTAACGAATTGAAAACCGTCGGTGAATCGCTCGATAGCGGCCTGGGTCAATTGTCGCCCCAGTACACCGGCGCCGAGTTCATGCGCAATGAATTGAAAGTCGTGGGCGAGTCGCTCGATAGCGGCCTCGGTCAATTGTCCGCCAGCTACACCGGCGCCGAGTTCATGCAGAACGAACTGAAAGTTGTCGGCGAGTCGCTCGATAGCGGCCTCGGCCAACTGTCCGCTAGCTACACCGGCGCAGAGTTCATGCAGAATGAATTGAAAGTTGTCGGCGAATCGCAAGACAACGGTTTAGGCGAACTGACCAAAGCAGACGTGACCATTCTCGTCGCAATGGCTTCGCTGTCGAACTAAGTCGCAACTGCTCCGCAAAAACCCGGCTTTCGAGCCGGGTTTTTTATTGGCCTGGCGGCGTCAACGCGCGATCGAGCAATTGAACCCAGTGCAGTACGGGAACGCTCGATTCGGCTTGCAGGTGCGAGAGGCAACCGATATTTGCCGTGGCAATAAAGTCTGGCGTGCCGATTTGCAAAGCCTGTAGTTTGCGGGTACGCAACTCCCCGGCAATCTCCGGATGCAAGATGGAGTATGTGCCGGCGGAGCCGCAACACAGATGCGCCTCGTTCACCGGCGTCAATCGATAGCCGGCTCGCAGAAGCAGCGCTTCGACATTGCCCAGAATCCGCTGCCCGTGCTGCAAGCTGCAGGGCGATTGAAACGCTACTGTGCTCGAAAGCTGTGCTTGCTCGAAAGCGTCTGGCGAGATGATTTCGGAGAGGTCCTTCGTGATAGCGGAAATATGCGCCGCCTTCTCGCGATATCGATCATCTTGCGCAAGCAGACGTCCAAAGTCCTTCACTGTCACGCCGCAACCGCTCGCTGTCATGACGATTGCTTCGATCGCGCCGCTTTCAATCAGCGGCCACCAGCGATCGATCAGCCGTCGCATATCGTCGCGGCCAGCCTCCTGTTCGTTCAAATGGAAGCGAAGCGCACCGCAGCATCCGGCGCCGGGTGCTTCGATCAAGGAAATGCCGAGTCGATCGAGCACGCGCGCAGTGGCCGCGTTGATAGACGGCGCAAGCGAACCTTGCACGCATCCGGCAAGCGCAAGCATGCGACGCTGATGGCGGCTTTGCGGCCATACAACTTCTTCCTTGGGCGGGATGCGTTTGCGCATCGCCGCCGGCATGAGCGGTTTGAAAAGGCGGCCGAGGGACAAGGTCGCGTGAAAGATTTTTCGATTCGACAGCACGATGCCCAACGCGCGACGATGCATGCGTTCGAGCGGGCTACGGCGCGTGGCATCTTCAACCACTGCCCGGCCAATATCCACCAAGCGGCCATACTCCACACCGGAGGGGCACGCCGTCTCGCACGCACGGCAAGTCAGGCAGCGATCCAGGTGCAAACGCGTTTTATCCGTAACAGGCGCGCCTTCGAGCGCGCGTTTCATCAGATAAATTCGTCCGCGAGGACTATCAAGGTCATCGCCTAGAACTTGATAGCTTGGACAGACGGCGGTGCAGAAACCGCAATGCACGCACTTGGCGAGAATGGCCGAGGCTTCCGCGCCCTCCGGCGTATCGCGAATAAAAGCCGCGAGTTCGCTATGCATTAGAAGTCCGCATACATACGACCGCGATTAAAAATCCCGGCAGGATCGAAGCTGCGCTTGAGGTTAAGGTGAATCCGCATGCTTACCGGGTCCAAGGGCATGAAGCAGTCCCCACCCCTTTCACCGCGAAAGCGCACAGCGTGACCCTTTGCTTCCGCCGCGACGGCGTGGATGGTCGCTGCAGTCGCATCAGTCTTCAGCCAACGCAATGCGCCTCCCCACTCAATTAGTTGTTCACCGGGAAGATCGAGCGGCGGTGTGATGGCAGGCAAGGCAAGCCGCCAAAGCGCTTTGCCCCCTTGAAAGAATGCATGTTGATGTTCGCGTATATCCATCCAAAACTTTTGTGCGGACTCTCGTTCAAGTCGCTCGCCACCTAAGCGGCGGCACGCGGCATCTACGGCTGCGGCCGCGCCCGCGAGGCGAATAAAAAGACGGCCCTCACACCACGTACTGGCGGTGACAGGCAGCGCTTGGCGCGCCCAGTCCTTGAGTGCAAGCAGCGCTTCCGGACAAGATCGGTCGTGAACAATGCTTTGTTCGGCTTGAGGCAAAGGCAACACTTTGAGCGACACCTCCGCAATAAGACCGAGCGTGCCCAGCGAGCCGGTCATTAACCGGGAGACATCGTAGCCCGCAACATTCTTGATCACCTTACCGCCAAAATGCAGAAGCTTTCCCTCGCCATCGACAATTGATGTTCCCAGAACGAAGTCTCGCAACGCACCCGCGCTCATTCGGCGTGGTCCCGATAACCCGGCCGCGACACACCCACCCACTGTGGCATCAGGACCGAAGTGCGGGGGTTCGAAAGGGAGGCATTGGCCTTGCGCTTGTAATACGCTTTCAAGCTCGCGCAACGCGGTGCCGCATCGAACGGTGATGACCAATTCCGAAGGTTCGTAATCGACAATGCCGCTATGGCTCCGCGTGTCGAGAATTTCGCCGTGCAATCCAAGCCCGTAAAAATCCTTGCTGCCACCGCCACGAAAACGCAGCGGCGTGCCCCGCTCCACCGCATCGCGAATAACCGCCTGGAAAACGTCGAGACTCAAAAGCGCGGCAACTCCGGATGCGGCAACTGACCGCCATGAACATGCATGCCGCCGTACTCGGCGCAGCGTGCCAGTGTCGGAATCGCTTTGCCCGGATTGAGTAAGGACTGCGGATCGAAAGCTTTCTTCACCGCATAAAAGCGATCGCGTTCCGCTTCGCCGAATTGCACGCACATCTGACTTAGTTTCTCCACCCCGACGCCATGCTCGCCGGTGATGGTACCGCCCACCGCAATGCATTTTCGCAAGACCTCGTCGGCGAAAAGCTCGGTGCGATGCAGATCGCCCGGATCGCTCGCGTCAAAAAATACGAGTGGATGCAAATTGCCATCCCCGGCGTGAAAAACATTCGGACAACGTAAACCGTATTTGACTTCCAACTCGGCGATGAAGCGAAGCACCTCGCCGAGTTTTCTGCGCGGGATGGTGCCGTCCATACAGTAATAGTCCGGCGAAAGACGCCCCACAGCGGGAAAGGCCGCTTTGCGGCCCGACCAGAATTTCAAGCGCTCCGCTTCGTCGCTTGACAGCGTCATCCGTGTCGCCCCCGATGCTTCGAGAACGGTCTTCATGCGCGTGATCTCTTCGGCCACTTCTTCCACCGTGCCGTCCGATTCGCATAAGAGAATCGCCGCCGCATCAAGATCGTACCCCGCGTGCACAAAAGCCTCGACGGCATAAGTAGCCGCGCGGTCCATCATTTCGAGGCCCGCCGGAATAATGCCGGCTGCAATGATGTCGGCGACGGCGTCACCTGCCGTTTCAACATCATCGAAGGAGGCCATGATCACTTGCGCGCATTGCGGTTTGGGAAGCAGTTTCACACTGACTTCCGTGATCACCATGAGCATGCCTTCAGAACCGATCACGAGTGCCAGCAAATCGTAGCCGGGCGTATCGGGGGCCTCCGAGCCGAGCTCCAAAGGTTCGCCTGTCATGGTGTATCCGCGCACGCGCAGCACGTTGTGCACCGTCAAACCGTATTTCAAGCAATGAACGCCACCGGAGTTTTCCGCGACATTGCCGCCGATGGTGCATGCGATCTGGCTCGACGGATCCGGTGCGTAGTACAAACCGAAGGGAGCGGCCAGTTCTGAAATGGAGGCGTTACGCACACCCGGTTGAACGACAGCGATACGCGCATCAGGGTCGATCTTCAACATACGCATGAACTTCGCCATAGACAGTAGAACGCCATCTCCCCGAGGCAGCGCACCGCCCGACAAACCGGTTCCAGCGCCGCGCGGCACGACGGGCACATTCAATGCGCTGCAGGTTCGCAGAATCCGTTGAACCTGTGCTTCGGTTTCGGGCAAAGCAACGATCATGGGTAATTCACGATACGCCGTCAGGCCGTCGCACTCGTACACGCGGGTGTCTTCTTCCTCCCAAAGCACCGCACGCTCGGGCATGAACGCACGCAATGCTGCCGCGACTTCATACTGCCTGACCGAATCGATATGTGGTTTATCCGAGTCCAAGCGTGCCTCTATTCATACAGCACGCGCGGTAGCCACAGGCCGATATCGGGAAACATGTACAGCAGGAATATCGCGAGAATCTGAATCGCCATGTAGGGCATCATGCCGATGAAAATCTGGTTGAGCGTCACATGAGGCGGCGCCACGCCCTTCAGATAGAAGGCCGACATGGCGACCGGCGGGGACAGGAAAGCGGTTTGCAGATTGAGCGCGACCAGCAAGCCGAAAAAGAGCGGGTCGATATTGAAGTGGCCCAGGAGCGGAATGAAGATCGGCATAAAAATAACGATGATCTCCGTCCACTCCAGTGGCCAGCCGAGCAGGAAAATCACGACCTGCGCGAGGATCATGAACTGGATCGGTGTGAGATCCATGCTCAGCACCCAGGTCTCCACCAGTTCCTGCCCACCCAGCAGCGCGAAGGCGGCGGAAAAAATCGAGGAGCCGACGAAAAGCCAGCACACCATCGCGCTCGTCTTGGCGGTGAGGAATGTGGACTCCTTGACGATGCCGCCCAGCCGCGCCTGCGCCGTTGCCAGGACGCACCACAAAGCAATTGCCGCGACGGACACAAAACCCAGCCACGCGGGCGGCAGTGTCTCGGCGAGAACGTACCAGACGATGGACGCGAGAAACAGCAGCCATAGCGGCAGCCACATACGCAGAATCCGCATGCGGCGTTCCCGCGCCATGCCGCCGAGCAAATAGAATGCGGCCAGCGCGAAGCCGCCGAATCCGCCGACCGCTGCCGCTTCGGCGGGCGTGGCGAAACCGAATACGATCGATCCGAGCACGGCAAGTATTAGCATGGCGAGCGGAAAGAACGACGTCAGCAGCATTTTGAAGATTTCGAGCCGCGCAAAATCGAAGAGGAAATAAAAACCGGCGAGGAAGACCGCGCCGACGGCCATGCTGATCCAGAACCATTGCGGCACGTCCAGGGCAGTAACGGTATCGGGCTTCGCCATTTCCACCGCCGCGGAATCGGGCTGTGTGACAGCTTCGGGCTCCGACGGTGCGGCCGCGTCTTCGCCGGCTTCGCTGCCCGGCGGCGGCGCCAGGTCCAGGGAAGATTCGGCGGACGACTCCAGATCGTAGCCGCCTCCCATTTCGGTCAAGCCCGCGGTGGAGTAAATCTCCTTCGGTGTCGTCACGCTGTTGTACATGAAACCCATCGCGCCGATGAACAGCGCGGCGGGAAGCAGCACAACGATAAGATTGTTGGCGACACTGCGCATCGGCACGGCGGCGCTGCGCGGACCCTTCAGCGTCCGCGTCAATGCCATCAAGGCGCGCGGCCCTGCGGTATCGCGCACCGTCTTCATTGCGGGCGGAAGCGGCACGATGCGTTCCGACTCGGGCAGCGGCGGCGCAAGCTTCGGTCTCAGCTTGGCCAGGATGATGACGTAGACAACATATAGACCGGCCAGCATGATCCCGGGGAAGAAGGCGCCGGCGTACAACTGGACGACCGAAACGCCCGCCGTCGCGCCATACACGATCAGCAGTACCGAAGGCGGAATCAGGATGCCGAGACAACCGCCGGCGGTAATCGCGCCGGCCGAAAGCGAGACGTTATAGCCCGCGCGCAACATCGCTGGAAACGCGAGCAATCCCATCAGCGTCACCACCGCGCCCACGATGCCGGTCGCAGTCGCGAAAATCGCACAGGTGACCAGCGTGGCGACCGCCAGCGAACCCGGAACGCGCGACAGCGACAGGTGCAGGCTCTTGAAGAGCTTCTCGATCAAGTTCGCACGTTCGACCAGATAGCCCATGAAGACGAATAGCGGTACCGCGATCAGCACTTCGTTCGTCATCACGGCATAAGTCCGCTGCACCATCAGGTCGAGCGTCAGTTGCCCGGCGATGTCCGGATCGGCGCTGCGATAGGCGAGCCAGGCGAACAACACGCCCATCCCCATGAGCGTGAAGGCCGTCGGGAAGCCGAGCATGATGGCAACGACGACCAGAGACAGCATCAGCAGGCCCAGATGACCGTTCGTCCACTCCGAATACGGCGGCATCATGATGCCGACGCCGATCAGTAGCAGGCTCATGAGAATGAAACC
>DATEOW010000094.1:0-2181 GCA_035273665.1 Burkholderiales bacterium
AGTCATTGTGGATCCGAAGAGCCTTCCTTACATCGACGGTACCGAACTCGATTTCGCGCGCGAAGGATTGAACGAAGGCTTCAAGTTCAACAACCCGAACGTGAAAGATGAGTGCGGCTGCGGCGAAAGCTTCAACGTCTAAACATGGCCTGCGGCCGCAGGCCATGAATTCTCCGCTCAATCTCTCCGCTAATTTCTTCGAGCTTTTCGGCTTGCCGATGCGGTTCGCGCTGGAGGGCGACGAGCTCGACCGGAATTACCGTGACATGCAAGCCCGTGTGCATCCCGACCGTTTCGCCAGCGCGGGCGACGCCGAGCGACGGCTATCGATGCAATGGGCGACCCGTGTCAACGAGGCTTACCAGACGCTCAAATCGCCGCTCAAGCGCGCTGCTTATCTCCTCGAATTGCAGGGTATCGATCTGGGTGTGGAAGACAATACCGCCATGCCGCCGGAGTTTCTGATGGCGCAGATGGAGTGGCGCGAGGCACTGGAAGAGGTCGCGCAGGCGAGGGATGTCGACGCACTGGAGAAACTGCTGGCGCAATCGCGTGCGGAAATGCGTGATTACCATGGGCGGATCGAAGAGGAGATCGACGCCGCGCGCGACTACAAAAAAGCTGCAACGACCGTTCGCGAACTGATGTTTCTGGAAAAACTACAGGACGAGATCGGCGAAGCGATTGCCGATATCGAAAACTGAGTCGAAGACTGATGGCACTGCTGCAAATTTCCGAACCCGGGCAATCGACTGCGCCACACCAGCACCGGCTGGCGGTGGGTATCGACCTGGGCACGACCAATTCGCTGGTTGCGACTGTGCGCAGTGGCATGGCACTCATTCTCAACGATGCGGAAGGGCATGGCCTGCTGCCTTCCATTGTCCGCTACCGTGCCGACAAGGCGCCGGTAGTCGGTTATGCGGCCCAGACCGAGCAGTCCCGCGATCCGAAGAACACCATCATTTCGGTGAAGCGCTTCATGGGACGCGGCTTGAAGGACGTCATCAACCCCGAGAACGTGCCCTATGATTTTGTCGATACGCCGGGCATGGTGCAGATTCGCACGGTCGCCGGCGTCAAAAGCCCGGTAGAGATTTCCGCTGAAATCTTGCGCGTGCTGCGCGCACGCGCGGAAGAATCATTGGGTGGTCCGCTGGTCGGTGCAGTCATCACTGTGCCGGCTTATTTCGACGATGCGCAGCGGCAGGCAACGAAAGATGCGGCCACGCTTGCCGGTCTTAATGTCCTGCGTCTGTTGAACGAGCCCACGGCCGCGGCGATTGCCTACGGACTCGACAATGCGGCGGAGGGGATTTATGCCGTCTACGATCTGGGCGGCGGCACTTTCGATCTTTCCATATTGAAATTGTCGAAGGGCGTATTCGAGGTCCTGGCGACCAGCGGCGATGCGGCCCTGGGTGGCGACGATTTCGATCACCGCCTGTTCTGCTGGATCGTGCAGGAAGCGCGTCCCGCGCCGTTGTCCCTGCAAGACACGCGACTGCTCTTGTCGAAAGCGCGCGAAGCAAAGGAATACCTCAGCAATCACGCCGAGACGCGACTTGCCCTTACGCTCGGCACGGGCGAATTCATCGATGTGCAAATTAGCCAGGAGCAATTCTGGGAAATGACGCGCCATCTCGTCGAGAAAACGCTCAAACCCACACGCAAGGCGCTCCGCGATGCCGGCTTGTCGCCTGAACAAGTGAAAGGCGTCGTCATGGTGGGTGGCGCGACGCGCATGCCCCACGTGCAACAGGCCGTGGCCGATTATCTCAAGCAGACGCCGTTGAACAACCTCGATCCGGACCGGGTCGTGGCGCTGGGTGCCGCGATTCAAGCGAACGTGTTGGCGGGCAACCGCGGTGCGGATGAAGACTGGTTGCTGCTCGATGTGATCCCGCTTTCGCTCGGCCTCGAAACCATGGGCGGCTTAGTGGAGAAGGTGATTCCGCGTAACTCGACCATCCCGGTAGCGCGCGCACAGGAATTCACCACCTTCAAGGATGGACAGACGGCCATGAGCATTCATGTGCTGCAAGGCGAACGCGAACTGGTGAGTGACTGCCGTTCGCTTGCGCGCTTCGAGCTGCGCGGGATTCCGCCCATGCCTGCGGGCGCGGCACGTATTCGTGTGAGTTTCCAGGTCGATGCCGATGGCCTGCTGTCGGTTGCCGC
>DATEOW010000095.1:0-9262 GCA_035273665.1 Burkholderiales bacterium
GGGGTCACGCCGACGGCGGTGAGGCAAACACCGTTTACAGCGATCGAGTCCCCGACCGCGACATCGCTCAAATCGAGCCCACCGGTTTCGATGCGCAAGCGCAAGCCTTGATCGCGATTTTCGATTTGTACAATGCGGCCCATCGCCGCGACAATGCCGCTGAACATAGAGTCAATGCTGAAGAGAGTGCCCAAGCTTACTACGCTCTTACAACGCTCACCAAAACATGCCCAAGTCGATCGCATTAATCGGGTTCGCCAGCGGATTGGGCGCGCGTTATCCGGGCTGTGCCGACGGCGCGCCGCACTTGCAGCGCTCGGGCCTTGATCGCTACCTCGGAGAACATGGTCTGCGCGCCGAGTGGAAAACAATGCTGCACCCAAATATGTCCGACGAGCGACCGCTTGAGGCACGCATCGGCGAGCTCAACGACGCTTTGGAAGCACATGTCAGGCGCGCGTTGGAGACAGGGGAAGTGCCCTTTGTCATCGGCGGCGATCACACGAGCGCGGTTGGAACCTGGCGGGGGACTTTCGCCGGCCTCAAGCAGATGCCACTAGGCCTGCTGTGGGTTGACGCGCACATGGATGCGCATACGCCGGAGAGTTCTCATAGCGGCTTGTTGCACGGTATGCCGCTCGCCGTGTTGCTGGGTTACTGCGGCGAGAATGCACCCCCCTGCGCTCCTATTCTGCGTCCGGAGCATATTTGCATTGTCGGCGCACGCAGTTATGAAACCGAAGAAGCCGCTTTACTCGAATCGATCGGCGTGCGCATTTACCACATGGACGAAATAAGGACACGGGGCCTGCCGGCCGTCATGCACGAAGCGCATGCGAGCGTGCGCAACGGCACTTTCAACTATGGCATTACCGTAGATGTGGATTCGATTGATCCGCTGGAGGCGCCCGGCGTCGGCACGCCGGAGGAAAACGGCCTCAGTGCAAAGGAGCTGACCGCATTGCTGCAAGAGATTTGCGCGGTGGCAGCCCCTGCGGCCATCGAGCTTGCTGAGTTCAATCCGCATCACGATCGCGATGACGCGACTTTAAATATCGCAATGGAATTGTGCCTCGCCTTAACGCAGCACACAGCGAGCTAGCGCACCCGCGCCCGCATACGAAGGTCCGATCCTATGGTGCCGACATCGAAAATATCCAATGCCGGCGCAGCTTCCAATCGTTGCAGCTCGGGCAGATTGAACATTCCCAGACCGGCATGACCGATTAAACGGGGCGCGAAATAGCAAAGCAGCTCATCGACCACGCCTTCCATGAGCAAAGAACCGTTCAATTTAAAACCTGCCTCGACGTGAATCTCGTTCAACTCGCGGCTCGCGAGTTCGCGCATCAACTCGTTGAGCTCGACCTTGCCATGCGCATTGGGCAATACGAGCACTTCGGCACCGCGGTCACGTAAGGCGGCGGCTTTCTCCGGGTTTAGCTGCGCGCAAGCGATCAACAGGGAACCGCCCTTCAATAACTTTGCGCCCAGCGGTATGTCTAAGTTGCTGTCGACCAAAATCTTGAGCGGCTGCCGCGTCGTCTCTACAGCGCGCACCGTCATTTGCGGGTCGTCGTCACGTACCGTTCCGATACCGGTAAGAACTGCGCATGCGCGCGCGCGGAAGTGATGCCCATCTCGCCGCGCGTCTTCGCCCGTGATCCATTGGCTTTGACCGTTAGCCATCGCCGTCTTGCCGTCGAGGCTTGCGGCGACTTTAAGCCGAACCCAGGGCCGGCCGCGCGTCATTCGCGCGGCGAAACCGATATTCAGTTCCCGCGCTTCGCTTTCCAATAAGCCGGTTTCAGTCTGAATGCCGGCGGTTTGCAAGCGCGCCGCGCCCTGACCTGCCACGAGTGGATTGGGGTCCTGCATGGCAATGACCACTCGCGCGACACCGGCATCAATCAACGCGTTGACGCAGGGCGGCGTACGCCCGTGATGCGAACAAGGTTCAAGCGTCACGTACAGCGTCGCGCCACGCGCCTCACTACCTGCCGCTCGCAGGGCGTGTATTTCCGCGTGCGGTTCGCCGGCTCTTTTGTGAAAGCCTTCCCCCACGACTTTGCCCTGTTGAACGATCACACAGCCCACGCGTGGATTGGGTGTCGTCGTGTAAAGGCCACGCTCCGCCAGCGCGAGCGCGTGCACCATCATCAAGCGATCGAACTCATTGAACATGGTGAACATGGATACTCCGACTGCGCGCAGACACAGCGGTCAGGCTGGGGCCTTCTTGCTCGCGGCGCGTTTGAGATTCTTTCGGGCGGGCCGCTTGAGTTCCAGAATCTTTTCGCGGAATTCGTCCACCCGTTGAAAGTCTTCATACACCGATGCGAAGCGGATATAGGCGACGTCGTCCATCTTCTTCAACTCGCGCATGACCATCTCGCCGATCGTGCGCGAAGGCACTTCGCGTTCGCCTAGAGACATGACACGTTGTTCGATGCGGTCGATCGCTGCATCGACGTATTGGGTCGGCACCGGGCGCTTGTGCAAGGCGCGCATAAAACCGGTCCTGATTTTTTCGCGATCGTAGGCGGTGCGATAGCCGCTCGACTTTACGACGATAGGCAGTTGCAGTTCGACGCGCTCATAGGTCGTAAACCGCTTTTCGCAGTCCTCGCAGACGCGTCGGCGGCGAACGCTATCGCCGTCTTCCGAAATGCGAGTATCGATAACGGCGGTGTTATCGGATTTGCAGAACGGGCACTTCATGGGGCGCTCGTTCCCGCTCGCTCAAGACGCCGAGTAAACCGGAAATTTCCGGCACAGGGCTTTGACCTGATCCGCAACGCGGGTGATAGTCGCCTCGTCGTTCGGGTTTTCCAGTACATCCGCAATGAGATTGGCCACCGCTTCAGCTTGGAATTCCTCGAAACCGCGTGTGGTCATCGCCGGCGTGCCCAAACGAATGCCGCTGGTCACCATCGGTTTCTCGGGGTCGTTGGGAATAGCGTTCTTGTTGACGGTCATATGTGCACGACCCAACGCCGTTTCCGCGTCCTTGCCGGTGATTTGCTTCGGTCGCAGATCGACGAGGAACATGTGGCAATCGGTGCGCCCCGACACGATGCGTAGACCACGCCCGGTCAACACCTTGGCCATGACCCGCGCGTTGTTGAGAACTTCTTCTTGATAGGTCTTGAACTCGCGGGTCATTGCTTCTTTAAAAGCGACCGCCTTGGCGGCGATGACATGTTCCAACGGCCCGCCCTGCAAATAAGGAAAGACCATTGAGTTGAGCACTTTCTCATGCTCCTTTTGCGACAAGATCAACCCGCCGCGCGGCCCGCGTAGCGTTTTATGCGTGGTGCTGGTGACGAAATCTGCGATGCCGACCGGGCTCGGATAAAGACCTGCCGCAATCAGGCCTGCGTAATGCGCGATATCCGTCATCAGATAGGCGCCTACGCTATCGGCGATTTTGCGAAAGCGCTTCCAATCGAAAGTCAGCGCGTAGGCGGACGCTCCGGCGACGATCATCCGGGGCTTGTGCCCTTTCGCCAGATGCTCGACTTGGTCGTAGTCGATTTCTTCATCCTGGTTCAGTCCATACTCGAAAGACTGATAGATCTTGCCCGAGGAACTAACCTTCGCGCCATGCGTCAAGTGGCCGCCATGCGCCAGCGATAACCCCAGAATGGTGTCGCCGGGTTTAAGAACCGCCGCATAGACGGCCTGATTCGCTTGCGAGCCGGAGTGCGGTTGCACATTCGCATACTCAGCGCCAAAGAGTTTCTTTACGCGATCGATCGCGAGTTGCTCGACCACATCGACGTGTTCGCAACCACCGTAATAACGCTTGCCTGGATAACCTTCTGCGTATTTATTGGTGAGCACTGAACCTTGGGCCTGTAACACCGCCGGACTGGCATAGTTCTCCGAGGCGATAAGTTCGATGTGATCTTCTTGCCGTCGCGCTTCGGCAGCGATGGCTTGCCAGACTTCAGCGTCGGCTTGTGCGAGGGGGATGTTGTTGAACATGATGAATTGGCCGGAAAGATCGCCGCGAGTTTATCACGCGCCTCCTTGGAAACGCTGCAAACCGCGCTTTTTACAGGCTTTTGAGCCTTTAGGGCATCAATCCCAGAGCCAGGCCGCGCCTCGAACCCCGCTTGAGTCGCCGTGCATGTGCGGGACCAGACGCGTTCGAACCGTGTCCGAAAAAATATGCGCCTGCCATCGGTGCGGCACATTGGCATATAGCCGCTCGGCGTTCGATAGTCCCCCGCCAAGTACCACGATATCGGGATCGAGGATGTTGATCACGGTTGCGAGCGCGCGGGCAAGTCGCGATTCGTATCGCTGCATGGTTGCTTCGCAATCGGCGTCGCCGGCCGCCGCCCGCGAAACGATATCCGGCGCCTTGAGTTCTTCTTTCGTTGCCCACAGATGATCGGCCGCCAAGGCAGGTCCCGACAACCAAGTTTCGACACAAGATCGACGTCCGCAATAACACAGCGGTGCTTCGCGCGAACCCTCAACTTCGAGTCGATTGTGACCCCACTCCCCGGCGATCGCGTTGAGACCATTCAGAACCTGCGCATTCACCACCACCCCGCCGCCGACGCCGGTCCCGAGAATGACGCCGAACACAACACTTGCTCCCTGGCCTGCGCCGTCCACCGCTTCGGAAAGCGCAAAACAATTTGCGTCATTCGCGATGCGTAGCGGCCGCTCGAGCAAAGCTTCAAGATCTGCATGTAGCGCTTGGCCATTTAAACACGTGCTGTTTGAGTTGCGTATCAATCCCGTTGCGGGGGATGCCGATCCAGGCGTCCCAATGCCGACGGTGCAGGCTTCCTGCGCAATCGCTTCTGCTTGCGCGACCAGCGCGGCAATTGCCTGCAAAATTGCGCCATAGTTGCCGCTGGGCGTCACTACCCGCCGGCGCCAACGCGCATTTCCCTCTGTGTCGAGCAGAATGGCTTCGATCTTGCTCCCACCTAAATCAATACCGATTTTCATTTGTTGACAATCCGAATAGCGCTACGCTTCAAGGCGGTGAAAATTGCCGCTGTGAAATAACCGCCAATCGTTTAGTTTAGACGGCTCTATGCTTAGCCCAATTACTACAAAAACCGCAGCCTCGATCCGCTTGTCCATCGACGCGATTACCGCCCAACATGTCGGTGATCGCCAAGAACAGCAGGACCGTGTCGCCATCATTCCCAGTAAACGCGCCAAGGGCATCGCACTCGTCGTACTCGCCGATGGAGCGGGCGGTCACAAGGGTGGTGCCGCGGCAGCCGAACAGGTCTTAAGTACCGCGGCCAATCTATTCGAAAGTTTTTCTCCCAAAACGGAAAACGCACAAGATTTGTTGCGCGAAATCGTTAACGAAGCGCATATCGTCATACGGCTTAACCGGACCCTGACCGAAGAAGAGCCGCATAGCACCGCGGTAGTGATGATTCTGCAACCTGATCGAGCGGACTGGGCCTACGTCGGAGACAGTCGCCTCTACCATTATCGGGGCCAGGCCTTAAACGCGCGCACTCGCGATCACTCCTTTGTCGAGGCCGAGATTCGCAGCGGTCGATGGCGCGAAGCGGACCGCAATGCGCATCCGAATCGCAATCTGCTTTTGCAAGCGCTCGGACACTCGGAAATTCCTCGGCCCGATTTTGGCACTGCGTCTCTAGCGCCGGGCGATAGCTTTCTCCTTTGCTCCGATGGTTTATGGGACTATTTCAGTGACCAAGAATTGGGCAAGGTGCTCGCCACTTTGCCCCCGCGCAAAGCCGCCGAGATACTGCTTGCTTCGGCGCGTGCCCGCGCACGGGGGCGCGGCGACAATGTTTCGCTCGCCATCATAAAAATGGACGCCGCGGACAAGATCCCGAAAGCCGCCTAGCCTTCCAACCAGCGCCGCTGCAACGCCGTCCGTCGTGACGCCAAGTTCAACACGCAAGTATCCGCTTCGGGCGCCCTCAGACGTACCTTGAATTCATGCAGCTCATCGCGGCGGAACGCATGCATGTGGATAACGTCGCCCGGCATTCGGCCGGCGATACGCGTTTCGAAATCCTTGTTGTTCACGCGCAATCCATCTACAGCAACGATGACATCGCCCGCCGACAATCCGGCTTCTTGTGCGGCCCCACCTTCGTATACGTTGACAAGCTTCACATCGGAATCGCTTGCGGCCGTACGCGCCCCCAATGTGCCGCGCAGCGCCAATTCCTGTTTCGTCCGAGCCGCGCTTTTACCGCCTCGCTCAGTCGCTGTCTCGCCTGGGCGCAGCTGCATTTCAATTCCTAAATCGGCTAGACATTGCTTGAGCGGCAACTCGGCTGTCGAGCGCAGCGCCTTGTCGAAGAAAGTACGCAGGCGAAGCCCGCTCACTTCTTCAGCGATCCTTTCGACGCCGTTCTCTTCGACACCTTTGCCGGTCAATCCATGGCGTTGCCATAAAGCACGCATCACGTCGTCGAGAGATTTTCTGCCGCGCGTGCGCGAACGAATCAATGCGTCCAGGCAGAGGGCGACGAGCGCTCCCTTTCCGTAGTAGCTGACGATGGCATTGGGGGAATTCTCATCCTGGCGATAGTATTTTATCCAAGCATCCCAGCTGGATTCGCTCACGGACTGGCGCAAACGCCCCCGCCCACGTTGCAATTGCGTAATGCCCCGCGCAAGCGTTTCCAAATATTGATGTTCACTGATGAGACCGGTGCGCACGAGCGCGAGATCATCGTAGTAGGAAGTGAATCCTTCAAACGCCCATAGCAGCGCAGTGTAATTCTCCTGACTAAGATCATACGGCGTGAAGGCAGCGGGCTTGATCCGTTTGACATGCCAAGTATGAAAATATTCGTGACTGCATAGGCCCAGGAAGCCGCGATAGGCGTCCGCGGTACCGCGCATGTTCACGGCAGGAAGATCATTGCGGCTACACAACAAGGCTGTGGACGCGCGATGCTCCAGCCCACCGTAGCCTTCACCGACCGCCATGACGAGAAATACATAACGGTCCATCGGCGCGGGGCGGCCGAACAAGTCGATATGCGATTCGCACACGCGCTTTAGATCGCGACAAAGGCGATCCATGTCGGCCCGGTGGCGACCGGTGATGACAATATCGTGCGGCACACCGTGCGCCTTGAAAGTGGCGAGACTGAAGTTGCCCATTTCGACCGGATGATCGATCAACTCGTCATAGTTGGCCGCCTCATACAAACCGAATCCGTATGCAGGTGCCTGGCTGCGGCGCATGGCGGTTGCAACTCGCCATTTCGCATAGGCGCGACCTTTCGGTCCGAGCAGTTCCACTTCACAGGCGCGCGCTTCTTGTCCCAACACGCGGAGGAACACGCAGGTACCGTTGAAGAACCCGTGGGTCTGATCGAGATGCGCGCCACGCACCGATAGATCCCAAGCATAAATCTCTGCCGTGATGGTGAGAGCCCCTTTACACGGTTCGGCTCGCCATGTGTGTTTGTCGAGTTTGCGCAACGGCACCGCTTTGCGCCCGCAGTTCGCCCGAATGGCAACGACGTGCCGGGCGAATTCGCGGATCATGTAGCTACCCGGCACCCAAGCAGGCAAGGCAAAGCACTGCCCTTCCGCGGAGGGATCGCTTACCGTGCATCGCACCTCGAAAAGATGCGCCTCCGGGCGCAGCGGAACAATAGAGTAACGAATTGGTGCAGCCATGGCGGAGAGGGAATGCTGAGCTGAAGGGCGCAGCATTCTACCTGCAAGCTTCAGCGGACGATCGAGAAACCTACTCTCAGCTGGGCGGGACCTTTTACATCGTAGTCGAGCAAGCTTTCGCCATAACCATTGAAGTATTGGAAGTGAATAAAGCCGCCCGCATTGGCAAAAAAGGATTGGCGCAAGGGATAGGAGGCGTCTAGTTGCAAGGAGCCGAACTTTTCAGTCCCCTTGCGGAAATTGGCCGAGAATAACCAGCCGTCGACACGGCCAAGCCGCAAATTCAAGTCGGCGTACCCCCGGTATTTGGCGATATCGTCATTGTTATCCTTATCGAGATAAGTCCATATCTTGGGTGACACGCTGACGTACCAATCGTCGCTCACAAAGCGCCGCCAGGTCGGCTGCACATAGGCAATGTTGATCGAACGCGATTCGAGATCCGAGCGTCCGTTGGACTCGTGCTCCAGACCGGCGGCGAGTCCGACCGAATCGTTGCCGTCCGCGCTCGCCCAAATCTGCGGATCGAGATAAAAGATACTCGGCTTGTAAGCGGTATCGCGGAAAGGCGCCGATGGTTCGGACAGGTCCCACAAGGAGGTTTGCGTGTAGCCGAAGTAAAACTTGGCCGCCGGGGGAAACAAAATGCCTAGCCAGCTCTTTTCGTCGAAGAGGCGATATTTGAAAGAAAGCTGGAACCGCGCGCTGGTCACGTCATCACGACGTCCCACGAGGAAATACATCGGCTCGTTGGTCTGGAGGGCCGGCTGAGGAATCGTATCTGTCTGCCGAAGCGCAGCGGTCACGGGCGCCACCTCCGTCGTGGCATCCGGTGTGGCCGCGACACTGGTCGACTGCTCCGCCAACACGATAAGGCGCCTATGCGGTGTGCCGTCCATTTCAATGGCAAGCGGACCTTGCATCTCTTGCGGCAACACGATGCGATAGCGATATTTGCGGAATTCGCCGGGTTTTAAAACGGTCTGCTGAGGAAGCGGAGGCAAGGCTCTGAGCTCCCCGGGCGTCGGGCCTTCCTTCATCACCAAGCGCACAGGCAAGCGCTCCGGAGGATGAAGATCCATCGGTTTATCCGTGTCGTTTACGACGACTACACCGACATCGAGCGGTTCCCCCGCTCGGGCGCGCTCGCTCAGCTGCGTAAACAGCCATTCGGCCTGCGCCGCGGAGGGCAAGCCCAGACTGAGGAAAAAACACCAACCGATGGTCTTGCGTTTCCATATCCTCACTGGCGGTCTCCGGTATCCAAGTTCTTTGCGATATGCACCCTGCGCTCGCTTCTAGCAAAAAAAGGGCGCGATGCGTTGCGCGCAAGCATAAGGCCTCGGATCGGGCTGCGTGGGCCGGCCCGCGCGACTGGATGGACAGTAAGGGGTGGGTGCGGCTTATCGGTAACGAAAAATGCGGAAACCGAGGGGAAGATTTGGAGCATTGCTGCACGGCCAAGCAGGGTTCCGCTTGCGACCAGTAAGCAATGAAAGGGCTTGCGTGCGGGTGCTCAGGCGAAGCTGAGACTAACGAATTTCCAGATTGGTCACGTAGATGATTTCGCAGGCATTGCCGTAGGGCGAAGCAGGGT
>DATEOW010000096.1:0-5764 GCA_035273665.1 Burkholderiales bacterium
TCTAAGGCGTTACCTGGCGAGACTTCCAATTCGACGTCGGCCACGTCCAGCCAATGTCCCGCCGCGAAGGCGGGAGTGGCGGTACAAAGAAACGTTGCGCAAAGCACATACGCGAATGCCGTCTGGCTCCGCCCCGACTGAGCAGCCTTTTTCATATTTCCTCCTCCGAAGAACGCACTGGGAAAACTCCGCTTCCCTTATGCCATCGGCATTTAACCTTTCCGGGGCGCTTTTGTCACCTGACGGGGCAGCCCGACAAATTGGGCAAGGGCAGGCGTAATAGCTGCATGACCTGCGCTTAGGAGGACCGTCCGATTTGCATAACCTTGAGTCGCAACTTCGCCTATTCGCGGAGCAAAACCTTGAATTCGCCATTCTATTTTTGGATCAGGCGCGGCATGTCCAATGGTGGGGACCTGGTGCGCAACATATCTTTGGTTATGACGAAAGCGAAATGCTCGGCAAAGCGATTCATGTGCTCTTCACGCCGGAAGATACTGAGCGCGGGGTCCCCGAGTACGAGGTGGAAGCGGCGAATCTCGGCTTGTCCGCCGAGGATGACCGCTGGATGATGCGTAAGGACGGTTCGCGCTTTTATGCGTCGGGAACGCTCCACGCTTTGAAGGGTGGCGGTGGGGAGTCGTTAGGGTATTGCAAGATATTGCGCGATCGCACCGATGCCAAGATATTGCTTGAGACTTTTCGTGAGCATAAGACCCACTACGAAAGCTTTCATCTCAAGCTCGCGCACGAATTGCGCAACTTATTGCAACCTTTGGCCAACGGCATGAGCTTGATGCATGCAAGGCTTAGTGAAGATCCCCTATTGCGACAGGCCTTCGTTTTGGTGTCCAAACAAGTCGATGCGATGAACCGTATGATCGACGATGCGATGGACCTGGCACGCTCGCGTCAGGGCAAGCTGTATTTGCGTGCCGACATACTGGATTTGGGGACGGTGGTGCGCGAAGCGATCGAAGCGATGCGTCCCAGCCTCGCCGTGCGGCGGCACACGCTGGATGTCGCCGATGTCGACCAGCCTATTCAGATTCGAGGCGATCCGGATCGGCTACGCCAAGTTTTTATCAACCTCCTGGCTAATTCCAACAAATACACCCCACCAGGCGGACACATCGGTCTGCATCTGACTGTTGAGGGAGACGAGGCCGTGGTGAAAGTGGAGGACAGCGGTGTGGGAATTCCGCCGGAATTGCTCCCGGAGCTTTTCAAACTTTTTAGCCAGGTCGAGCCGCAAAAATCGGAAGGCGGCTTGGGTATCGGCTTATCCCTGGTTCATGAGATTGTTTCCTTGCACGGGGGCACGGTCCAAGCGCGCAGCGAAGGTTTGGGCAAAGGGGCGGAGTTTATGGTGCGTCTTCCCCTCGCGCAAAAAACGGACCGACGGGAATAGGACCGAAAACTGCTCTAACTCTCTTGCATGCAGATTAGGTGCATTCTTATTAACGGAGAGAACAATGAAACAAAAACTTTCTCAATATCTTGGCGTCATGTTCATGGCTTTGGCCCTCGTGTCCTTTGTCGGTTGTCAATCTACCTCTGAAACGCGTAGTGCCAGTGAAGTAGCTGAAGATGCTGCGATCACGACAAAAGTCAAAGCGGCGCTCATCAATGACGCAACGGTCAAGGCAACGGACGTCAACGTCAATACCTTCCGCAATGAAGTACAGCTTACGGGTTTTGTTTCCTCAAGTGCACAGGCGACCAGAGCAGTCGAAATCGCTCGCGGCATCAATGGGGTCAAATCCGTCAAAAACGATATGCGAGTGAAGTAAAGCCTGTCGACTATGAAGACGCCCTTCGGGGCGTTTTTTATTTGCTCGACTGGAAAATCGCAGACTTGTTTCGCCCTCAGTTAAGCGGCGATCTTGTATGTAGGTATAACCTCGATTGGTCTACTAGGACCCTGAGCGTCACACGTGCGACGCCGATAGCCACAGACTTTTTGGAAGCGCAATCAAGCTCACTTCCCAACGACCCCTCGCCGCCGACCTATGCCGCTAACTGCCGGCGCAGACGCGAGGCCGTCGAAGAGAAAGCCCAATGAAGCAGTGTGCGCCTGACGGTGCCTGTCGCATGTTCAAGCATGGAGTTCCAGTTGCATAACAAGTGGAACAGCCGGCACCAGGCAAGCGCAATGGGTGGAGGCGATTGACCTTCTCGCCCGTAACCTGCAAGGAAATGAGCCGAGAGGTCGTCGCGATCGGTGAAGCGCCATGGATTACGCGGATCGAGGCAGGACATTTCCATGTGGTTCAAGAAGGGCGCGATGTCGTACACCACCGCATTGTTGTGTCGCAGATGGATATCGATACCGGTGAGACGCTCCTCGTCGAGCAGCAGGTTATCCAGCTTGAAATCGCCGTGAATCCAACTGTATTCGACTTTCGCCGAAGCCGCCTCCGCGAAAGAAGCGACCAGGCTATCGATTGCTTGTTCAAATGATGCGTCTTGCGCGCCCGGCCAGTTGTACATGCTCTGGACGACTGACCGCTTCTGTTCAACGTCCATATGCTGCGCCGGTTGTTGCCCCAGTTGATGGAAGGCGCTTAGCCACTGTCCCGCCTGCTCGGCCAGTTGATGCGCTTTTCCCGTCGAGGTCTGGAGTCGCAGCAGGATGTCGGTGAGTGAACGGCCCGGCACCCATTCCAGCACGAGCGCGGCCTGTTCTTCGAATAAGGCGTAAGGCCGTACGCATTGGAGACTATCGTTCCGAGCCCAGGCTTGCTCGAGTCGTTTAAGCGCCTCGTACTGCTCAGCGGCAGACGAAGGGTCCAACGTGCGTTGCGGTCCGCTTCGACACAGCTTGATGGCCGCCGGTCCGGGTAGCTCCGAGCATTCGGCGAAGTAAATGCTGCAATGATCCGCCTCGTGGACTGGACCTTTGACACGACACTCACCGAGGCGCATGCCGCGATAACCTTCGCTCTTTTCCAGCAGAAGCGTCAGGGTGTCGGCATTCATCAGTGTGGGAACGGTGTTAATGATTGTGTTCCGCGACGACAATGATCTCTTCGGTAATCAGCGCCATCGGTCTAAAACGTTTGACTTCCCGCAAGCCGCTTTCCTGAAGCAGCGTCGCCAGTTCCTTGTTGGTAATCGGATAGCCGGCTGGGGCTGGATTACCGATGAGGCGCTTCATGCGTCGGCGGAACCGTTGATACGGTGTGCTGAGTGATTGCGTTAACACCACTGGGCCACGCGTGAGTTTGGCAACGCTTTTAAGGAAACTGATCTGCTCAGCCAGTGGGAAATGCATGAGCACGCGGGCGCAAAGTGCGGCGTCATACGCTTGGGCAGGCAACTCCATCTGACGAACATCGGCGACTTGCGGTTCGAAGCGGTCGCCGAAGCGCGCCAGCCTTTCGCTCGCGACGGTGAGCATTGGCGCGGAGATATCCACGCCGACGATTTTGTATCCGTCTTCAAGAAGCACCTCGGCTAACCGGCCCGTGCCGCAGGGCACGTCGATGATCTTGCCGCCGCGAGGCATACTTTTAAACGCGCGGCTAATGAAGTGGCATTCAAGCCGATGAAAAATGCGACCGGTGAGGCGGCTGAACCGTTCTTTGTCGTAACGGCGTGCGATCTCTGTGTCCTGATAATGGGTGACAGGGTCCCAATTCAGTCTTTTGTTATCCATTTGACTAACGCTCGTGCTTTGCAATTTATCCCTCGATGGCTGTGCGGCAGCATGCCGCGCGCTCGTTATTGTTAAGACGCGATTACATGAAATATTCGTGCCATAAAACTGTAGCACAGGGAAAGCGCTAAAGCCTGCCGGGTATCGCCTAGGACAAAGGGAATGTCGGGTGCTCGACAATCGTTTGTCGCTTGCCGGTAATAACTGCGTACTCCTATGGTGATTGAGCGACGCGACCGTGTCAGCTATGGATACACGGCCTTACAAACCGATACGTGGCCAACATACGGGGCTTACATGGTGCTTCTACAGTGCGAGCCATACCACCGCAGAGGTGGGTCTACTCCAGGAGATGGTGATGATGAAAAAATTTATAGCAGCGGCGATTTTGACGGCTCCCGCGTTCCTTCTTGCAACCCCTAGCGCACATGCCGCGGATGTCGTCATACGAGTCCATGCGCCCGTCCAAACATACGAGCGCTTTACCGAGTACCGTCCGTCCCATGGCTATCAGCGAGGCTACAATCCGCAAGGCCATAAGATCAATTGGGTAAATCAGGAGCAAGCAAGACAACGGGCGAGTCTTGTGCAAGGTATGCGCTCGGGTGAGTTGACGCGGGAAGAAGTGGAGCGTTTGCAACGTGAGCAAACCCAGATCCGTCATCTCGAACAGCGCGCGCTTGCGGATCGTTATCTGTCTCCCAATGAATTCGCGAAGCTGCAAGAAGAACTGCGTGAAGCGAACCGTCATATTTACGCGCAAAAGCACGACCGCCAGGATAGGGACTATCGCTACGCACGTTGGTAAGCGAAGCGTGAGGCGCATGTGAAACAAGGCTCGTCACGGGCCTTGTTCTGCGCTTGAAAGTGGCGGTGCATTTCACGGCACGCGAAATGCGTACGGCGATTTGCAAATGAGAGTATGGTGGGGTGGCTGTTTTGAAGGTCTGCAACCCCCCCGCCCCTGATTAGCGACCGCGGGCTCCATCTAGGAGATCCACAATGGTCACCCCTCTTGATACCGCCATTCGCCATGTCCGCATCTGCGCGGAGATCGAACGCTTTGACGACGCGAAAAAGTCCGTGATTGCACGTCTGCTCGCCGACGATAACGCCAGCCTGACCCAGATACTGGACGAGCTGACGAAGCTGCGCGCCTTGACCGACATGGCTTCCGGGCCGATTGGCGCCCGCATCGCTCGTGTTGAGGAATATCTCAATGCCAGTCGCAACATGAAGGCGACGATGCTTGCGCGCCTTGCTCCGAAAAAAGCCGACAGCAATGTCGTTAACCTGAAAACAATGAAATTCGTTCCGTTGGTCCAACCGGCGGCGCCGTTGTTGTGGGGGAAGAAGGCTAAGACTGCTCGATCCAAAAAGGTCGTTCAGTTATTCAGCGCCGTTTAGTTCTTGGGCGGCTCACCTAAATGAACGCATACCCTGAATTCAAGATGCGGAAGCGATGAGCCAAAAACAAAAGCCCCTTGCGGGGCTTTTTGTTCGATGCAAGTTTGCTTATTTCTTTTTGCGCAGACCGGCAATTCCCAGCGCCAAGCCGAGCAATGCCAGTGTGGACGGCTCAGGCACGCCGTTTTCCGGATCGGGATCAATGCCGCCCGGACCTTCGGTGAATTTGGCATTCAACGCGCCGATATAGACACCACTTTGGAAGATAGAGTCGCTGGTGTCAGCGATCGCGATCGTCAAAGTGTGCGTTTCCAGAGTCGGATCGAATAAACCTACCGCGGTAAACACTTGGGTGAGGCCGTTGTATTCGATGTCGTACAAGCCGCCGCCGACCGGGTTCAAGATGAAGTTCGTCGGGTTGCCCGGTGTGTTGGAAATCAACTCGCCCGAGGGAAATTTCGCATAGTTCACGCCGTCAACGAAGAAACCGAATATGTCAGTCACCGATTGCGTGGGGAACTCGTCGGTACCAAACACAAACTGGATCGATACGGAGTTGGCGGTTGGGTTAGTCGAAGTGAACGAGAAGGACAGCGCATTGGCGTCGTTCGTGTTCTGTCCGGACAGCGTCGAGAGGAGTGCGTTAGAACCCGATCCCGGTGTGGTGTTGAAGCTGTTGCTCGTATTAGTCAAAGG
>DATEOW010000097.1:0-6470 GCA_035273665.1 Burkholderiales bacterium
GACGATGGCGAAAGCGTGAACAGCCTGCTGCGCTCCGCCGACGCCGCGATGTACCACGCGAAGAGTTTGGGGCGTAGCAACTATCAGTTCTTCACCGCGAGCATGAACGCGGCGGCGCAAGAGCGCGTCTCGATGGAGCAGCGCTTACGCAGCGCCATCGAAAATAAAGAACTGGAGGTGCACTTCCAGACACAAGTGGATTTGGCTCAGCGCAGGATTGTTGGCGTCGAGGCCTTGGCGCGTTGGAACTCGCCGCAAGGACCGGTATCGCCGGCGCAATTCATTCCGGTGGCGGAAGACACCGGTTTGATCATCCCCATTGGCGAGTGGATCTTGCGCGAATCCTGCCGGCAACTGGTGGCCTGGCGAAGAGCCGGTTTTCACCACTTCAGCATGTCCGTGAACGTCTCGGCGCGTCAGTTCCAGCGCCCAGATTTCACCGCGACCGTGAAGCAGATTCTCGACGAATCGAATCTCGAACCCAGCGCCTTGACCCTTGAATTGACCGAGAGCGTCATCATGGATTCAGAGCAAAAAAGCATTTCGACACTCGAAGCACTGGCCGCGATGGGCGTGCAACTTTCGCTCGACGATTTCGGCACGGGCTATTCGAGCTTGAGCTATCTCAAACGCTTCCCTTTGCACAAGCTCAAGATCGATCGCTCCTTCATACGCGACATCCATTCCGATCCGGACGATGCCGCCATCGTCCGCGCGATTCTCACCATGGCGGGCGCCCTCGACCTCGAGGTCGTCGCAGAAGGCGTCGAAACACTGGAACAAGTGGAATTTCTTCAAGCCTTGGGCTGTTATGCCGCCCAGGGTTACTACTTCAACCGCCCGCTCCCGGCAACGCAACTGGACAGCTTGTTTGCCGAGGTATGCGGTCTCGCCATCAAAGAAAAAGCGGTCGCCTAAAAGCCCGGTCTGTACTCGCCGATTTTGAGCGCATGCGTCGCAATAAAAATCTCGCGCAAAAATGCGAGCAGTCCGATGACCAACGCGACGATACCGATGAAGAACAGCACCCCGGCGATGCGACTCACATCGGCCTGTAGAAACGCGCCGGCGAACATCATCGCCACTTCCATACAAATGAAGACCGCGCAGCCGACGCTGGCGGCGATCGCACGATTGGACCATCGCGCCCGACGCGACAGCACGCGCAGTTCCGCGCCGACCTGCTGCGCCCGCTCTCCGGTCAGCTCCGGCAGCAATAATTCCAGCTTGCGCGCACGATCCACCGCACGCGCAAGACGGCTCGTCATGACGTTGAGAAAAGCCCCGACGGCCGTCAACAGGAATACCGGAGCGATGGCCAGTTGGATTGCGCCCGCAACCCCGGGCAAATGCGTTTCAAGTGCCATATTTGCTCCCTATGCGAAGAGGCGATTCTAAAGCGAGCGCGCCAATCGCCCAATAGTCCTCGAAATGGTCGGGGTTCGCACACAAAACCGCCGGCCTTCGCTATTCTCACGCGTCCGAACCAGGAAGTTCCAATGATCAAGCCGGATAGGCAACGTAGCGGCCTCGAATTGCTGCAATCATGGATTGCCGATAAGCGCCGACCGCCCATGGGCGACACGCTCGATTTCGATTTGGTGGAGGTCGACAATGGCCGAGCGGTCTTCGAATCCACACCAGGGCGACATGTATTGAACCCACTTGGCACGGTGCATGGGGGCTACGCGGCCACATTGCTCGATTCGGCTTGCGGCTGCGCCGCACTCTCGACCTTGGGCACAGACCACACTTATACGACCGTAGAACTGAAGGTGTCCTATCACCGGCCTATTACCGTCGAAAGCGGCAAGCTACGCACGGAGGGGAAGATCGTTTCCCTGGGCAGGCGCGTCGCTTTCACGGAAGCGCGCATCGTTGATTCGAATGGCCGGCTTTATGCGTCCGCGACATCGACGCTATTGATTCTCGAGGGACTACCGAACAGCGGTACTTGATGTTGCCGGCATCAATGTGTATCGATTGTTCGGCAACGATTGAAGCGCGTCAATTGTTGCGCTTCTTAGGCGGTCCCACGCGCAGCGCGTGCCAGCCTTCATGGCCGAGCGCACGCAAGGTCTCGATGTTCTTCTGATAGATCGTTTCCGCTTCCGGAAAGGTGGCCACAGCGGCATCGACGCTTTCCTCGCGCAGCAGGTGCAGGATAGGATAGGGCGCGCGATTGCTGTAATTCTCGATATCGTCCTTCCCAGTGCCTTCAAATTGATATTCGGGGTGAAAACTGGCCACCTGAAGTACGCCGTCCAAGCCCAGTTCTTCCACGGCCGCATCCGCGACGTCGAGAAAATCGTTGTAGTCCAGAAAATCCTGCAACACGTGGGGATGGATAAGCAAGGTTGTATCGACTGCGGCGGCGTCTGAATCGGCGAGCGTTTCAAGTTCGCGCAGCAAATCCTCCAATAAGGCTTCGGGCCGTTGCGCGTCGCTGACCACATAGCGGATCTGCCCCTTTGCATGCACCGCTTTGGCAAATGGACAGAGATTGAGTCCGATGACTGCTTTTTCCATCCAGGTTTGAACCGCCGCGACGATGTCGGCGTGATCGGGAGTTTCCACGGCATGCGACCGATGAGGCGAAGGACGCAGTGTAATGAAGCGAGGATGAAGAAACCAGCGCGGACATTTGCACGCGGACATTTACATATCGTTACGCCCCTTGCCGACGCAAAAAACTAGATTGAAGGCAGGTCGAGTGGAAGGGAACGCACATGGATTTCAAACAAAGCTCGCTGGCCGCAGGAATCTTCGCCGTTGCGTTGATTCTCGCCTTGGCTTGGCAGGCCTCGTACGCCGGAATATAGGCTTAACGATTCCTGGCGACGCGCATTCAATGCGTCGAAGCGCCCCGCGCCGCGTTGCGCACATCCCAGATATTGACCGGCGGCGCCTTATTGCCCCAGGCATTGCGGATATAACTCAAGACAGCGGCGATTTCTTCGTCCTTCAGGGAAACGGCATAGGGCGGCATCCCAAAAGGACGCGGGTTACCGGCCGTGGCGGGCGCGAAACCGCCATTCAATACGCTCAAGACACTGTTGGAAGCGATCTCCATCGTGAGCGCACGATTCCCCGCCAAAGCCGGGTACATGCCCGCGACGCCCTCCCCTTGAGCGCCATGACAGTCGGCGCAGCGATCCGCGTAGACTTTTCTGCCCACAGCGAAGATGGACGGATCGACGGTAGGGATATCTTCTTCATCCATGCGATCGGTTTCTCTTTTCGGCAGCGTTTGTAGATACACCGCCATCGCTTGAAGGTCCGCCCCTTCGATGTGCTGGGTACTGCGGTACACCACTTCTGCCATCGGACCCAGTGCGGACGCATGCTCCGAGACGCCGTTTTTCAGCAGTGCCACGATTTCTTGCATCGGCCAGTCCTGCACGCCGGCTTCGCTAGGCGATGCAAGCGATGGAGCGTACCAACCCTGCATGGGAATCAAACCGCCGCTTAACTCCAGACTGTCTTCGCTCGCCCCGAAAACATTGCGCCCGGCATGACAGGCGCTGCAATGTCCAAGACCGGTGACAAGATACGCACCGCGATTCCATTGCTCGCTGCGTTTTTCATCCGCCTCATAGACGCCCGCGTTAAAGAACAAAGCGCGCCAACCGGCCAATACAAGCTGCGAGTTGTATGGCGCCCGCAGGTCGTGTGCACGATTCGGCTGAGGTACGGGCGCCAAACTCAAGAAGAAGGCGTGCAGCGCGTCCGCGTCCTCGCGTGTGACGCGGGTGTATTCGGTGTACGGGAAGGCCGGGTAGAGGAAACGCCCCGACTTCGAACGGCCGTTGTGCATCGCGCGCCAAAAATCGTCGCGCGACCATTGGCCGATACCCGTTTGCGGATCGGGTGTCAGATTCGAGCTATAGACCGTGCCGAAGGGGGTAGGAATGCCACGGCCACCGGCGAAGGGCACGCCACCGCGTGCGGTGTGACAACCGATGCAATTGCCCGCCTGCGCGAGATACCGCCCTTTCGTGATGAGTGCTGCACCTTCAAGCGAAGTGCCCTGGGGCGCGGTACCCCATTCGCCGCGATAGTTGCGATATGCGACCACCACCGCAATCACCACGATGCACAACAGAAGCAATACAAAGATGCGCTTCACTTCAGCGCACCTTTTGCGGTTCCACATTCCAGCGGCAGATCGGGGAGCTGAATTTCCGGTTTCGCGCCAGGCGGCACGGGCTGGAATGCTAGCCAGGCCGAGAGTGCGACGATGTCCGGCTCTTGCAAACGTTTAGCGATATCTGCCATGCAATCGGGTGCGTGTGCGCGTCGGACGCCGCTACGCCATGCGCCCAGTTGGGCGGCCAGATACTCACGCCGCAAGCCGAGCAAACCCGGTATCGCCGGCTCTATACCCATCAGGGTCTGTCCGTGACAAGACACGCACGCCGGCAACTGCCGCGCTTTATCGCCGAACAATGCCATCGCACGGCCTTGCGCAAGGACCGGTTCAGAGACATTCGTCGGTCGTGGCGATTCATACGGTGCTTGTACCGTGCTGAAGTGATGCGCGATCTCGTCCAGATAGGAATCGGAAAGATGGTCGACCAAATAGGTCATGAGCGAGTAGTGACGCCGCCCCTCGCGAAAATTCAGCAACTGGTTGTAGAGATAACCGGCGGGCTTCCCCGCGATGCGCGGATAGTAGGCATCAGTGCCCTGATAGTCCTGCAAGCGATGGCAAGCAGTGCAGGCAAGCACACGCTGCTCGATGGAATCAGTCGGCGCCGGACTTGCGGCATGACTGAAAAACAGAAGCAATAAGATCAACGGCGTTCGCAACGTGGGAGGCAAGTGTGGCGCTCGAGAAAAGATTGACAGGCGTGCCCTGATCTTAACCCAGCAACCGAGGGGCCGGCCTCAGCGAGTCGATCCGGTGATCGGCTTTCCTTAGAGCAAAAAAAAGGGCGGGGAGAACCCGCCCTTTTTAAGCGTGCGCTGCTCAGAAGGCCGCTACGAAATTTTCATCGGCGAGCGTTCCGTTGACGACATTGACGATAGCGAATTCAACTTGCGCCGCTCCACCGGCACCGTCGGCGTCGTAGTACAAAATGCCTGTCGAGGTGTCGAAGATGATGCGGTGATCCGCATTCTGCGCGACCGCACCGGCGCCGCTCCCAGCATGGAACATGTCTCCATCGAGCGGCCCGCTGCCCACATTGGTGAAGACGGATCGGTCGAGGGTGATCATGTCTTCTTCCGCATTGAAGTCGGTGATCTGGTCCGAGTCATTCGCGCTGAGATTAGAAAATACGAAGTTGTCTTCGCCTTCCCCGCCGGTCAGTACATCGCGAGCGCCGCCACCTTGAATGCGGTCATCGCCCGTACCGCCGTCGATGGTGTCGCGTCCGCCCTGACCCACCAGCCGATCGTCGCCGCCTCTGCCGAGGATTTCATTGCGGCTGCCGTTGCCGGTGATGACGTTATCGAGATCATTGCCGTAAGCGAACATATCGCCGTTGACGACCAAGCGCAGATTTTCGACATCCGGCGTTGTCGCCAGATCGAAAGAAAAACCGCTTTCGATGGTGTCGATGCCGCCATCCGCACTTTCCTGAATCACATCTCCGGCCGCAATGCGGTACACATCGTTGCCTTGTCCGCCCGCCAGCACATCGTTTCCGTCGCCGCCGTCGAGGGTGTCGTTCCCCTCGCCACCTTCGAGCGTGTCGCTTCCGCCGCCGCCGGACAACAAGTTGTTACCGGCATTGCCTTCTAAGAGGTTGTCGAGTGCGTTACCCGTGCCGTTGATATTGGCGCTACCGGTCAGCACTAAATTCTCGACATTATTGAAACCGGCAAGGCTGGCCGACTCGCTTGAGGCCACCGTGTCGACACCTTCGTCGGCTCCTTCGACGATGCTATCGCCCACGCCCAAGACATAGGTATCGTCACCCGTGCCGCCAATGAGCTGGTCGGCACCGTCGCCGCCGTCCAGCACATCATCGCCCGCATCGCCGCTCAATACGTTGGCGAGTGCATTGCCGGTGATGTGGTTATCGAGCGCGTTACCCGCGCCCTGAACCGCACCATTAGTGAGCACCAGGTTTTCGATGTTGGCGCCTAAGCTGTAATCGACTGCTGCAAACACGGTATCCGTACCGCCGTCTGCCGCTTCGGCCGCGGTGTCGCCGGCGTTATCGACGACATAGCTATCGTCCCCAGCGCCGCCGTCCATGGCATCGGCACCGGCCGCGCCGTCGAGGATGTCGTTGCCGCCACCGCCGTTGAGCACATTGGCCAGTGCATTACCGAGGATGGCATTGTCCAGTTCGTTGCCGATTGCTTGAATGGCCGCGCCGTTCAAGCTCAGGTTTTCCAGATTGGCACCCAAGGTCCAGTCGACACTCGACACGACAGTGTCGATGCCTTCATCGGCATTCTCGGTGATGAGGTCCCCGGCACTATCCACGACGTAGGTGTCGTTGCCGCCGCCCCCG
>DATEOW010000098.1:0-15845 GCA_035273665.1 Burkholderiales bacterium
AGCGCTTGTCATATGGCTCCCTCTGCTTTGTGCACTTCTCGTTTGGCTCCATAACCACGGTCTTGCCCGAGTTCTGGTTACCGTTGGAGCACTAGGCATCGCGCTCATTGCAATTCTCATTGTGTGGCTAGCCCCATATGCGGTCGCCTGACATCTCAGTCAACCGAACCGTTGCAAACGTGGCTTTGCCTCGCCCCGCAAAGGCCGGTTACTGTTAGGCCTATGAAAATCACTCCACGTCATCTGGCGGCCGGCATGTTTACGACTATGGGGGCTTTCTCTCTCGCTACCTGGTGGCTGCTTCTTTCACCTATGAACAGAGCCGCCGAACAGCTTCGCTATATTTTTGCTCCCGCTTACGAGCTGCGGCAATTCTTCATTTGGCTGGCCGTGTCATCCGTCTTCACCGTTGCAGTTGCATTCGCTTATTGGTTCCCATCCACCGATCGCCGTCCTTTTTCTTTGATTCTGCTGTGCGCAGCCGCTTTGCTCTTCGCTCTATCTCTGTGGTGGTTTGATTCTGCATTGGTTCTTGGATACGGAGCTGGTTTATGGTTTGCCGCATGGGTTTGGTTTAGGCCTAACGCTGCGGTCAAGCGGGACGCGCGCGCAAGCGGCGTGTCCCTTTCCTTAGACGTTCCACCGGAGAAGCAATGAGGCGCACCTTGGTCATGCTTGTCGCACTACTTCCGGTAATCGCTCTCGCTGGATTTCCGTTTCAAGCAACATTAAAGGAAATGGCGGAAGGATCCGACCATATCCTGATCGGCCGCGTCACCGGCGTAGACATGATCGATAGTCGCGGAGAAGAAATCGCGGACAGGCAGGCTCGAACCGGCCCAGGTTTAAGCAATACGATCAGGCTGATTATCACAGTCGATCAGGTCCTGATTACTAACTCGCCTTCTGTTCCAAAAGTTTTGCGCGTCCCTTTGGCATCTCATCTCCACTACAGCCTGGGGCAGATCCAAGACGCTCACGCCGGTGACACCTTAGTTCGCCTCGTTTTGTTGAAAGGGCGGGATTTTGTTGGTATCAAGCCAGGTGTATTTCTGAGGCCACTTGAGGATAAAGATGAGGCACTACGGCTTTATGCGGCGTCACACTCGTAACAACATCGCGTTCAACTCGTACCGTTGTAAGCGTTGCTTCGCGCGGGATGTCTCTGCCGGTGACATCAACGTTGGGCACTTCATGCGTAGTTAGCTAAGGAGGGGGGAATGACAATTTACATCTGTAGGATAGACAACCAGACATTTTGGTCGGAAGGCGAATGCCATACGCATGTGGACAAGCATCATCCTGAATGGGGTCATGCCGTTTGTGTCCGCGGCACACCTACGCCGTTCCAATGCACCATTTGCAACGAACAGTTCGAGACCCAAATACGCTGTGAGCAACATATCTCGGCTGAACACGGGAAAACAGGCGATCTTTCCGACGCTTGGAAAATCCTTAGTACCGATTCCTAACCTCATAATTCGTGCGCGCTAGTCTCGCTTGCATCTCAGTCATCTCCACTGTTAGGCGCATCATCCCTTGAATCGCGCCCACCACCCACTTCAATCGTTGGACGCAAGGAGACAACAATGACGGTCAAGCGTATGGACAATGTCGGCATCGTGGTGGAAGACATCGATGCCGCCATCGAGTTCTTCACCGAGCTGGGGCTAGAGCTGGAGGGGCGCGCGCCGATCGAAGGAGACTGGGCAGACGGCGTGACCGGCTTGCGCAACATGCGTGTCGAGATCGCTATGATGCGTACGCCGGACGGTCACAGCCGGCTTGAGCTGTCCCGCTTTCTCGCGCCGCCCGTGGTTGCAGATCATCGCAACGTCCCTGTGAACGCGCTGGGTTACCTGCGCGTCATGTTCACTGTGGAGAACATCGACGATACGCTCGACCGGCTTGGCAAGCGCGGCGCAAAGCTCGTCGGTGAGGTCGTTAGGTACGAAGAGATGTATCGGCTTTGTTACATCCGGGGACCTGAAGGAATTCTCATTGGACTTGCGCAAGAGCTCGGCCAGCAGAGTTCGCGAGTGAATCCACTTGGAAATGAGCGTTGAGAATTAAAAAACTGGCGTTTAATAAGCCGTTCTACGGCATGCCTTGCCTCCGCGCTCGTGAATGGCGAGCTTGGGCATGATCGTGCGACCTAGACGCGCGATATACGGTTTTGCCGGATGTATGGCACTCATCATAGCCAGTGCTTCTTTCCTCGCCTGGGCGAAGTCACAGTACCGATATCCTGACGCTGTGCAAACAGCGCAGACGTTTTTGTCGAGGTTGAATAACGGAGATTTTAGGGGCGCGCATGATCTGACCGTCAAGAGCGGTTATGTCGGCGGTTCCCTGGGGGAGTTTCGTAAACTTGCCGAACGCGAGGCTGCAATTTGTTGGCGTGGTCGGCTGGCGTGGACTTCGCCGCCACAGACAAACGGCAATCGCCTTCGTAGACGGATCCGAGGTGAATCCGCAGACATGAATGAACTCAATCTCGATTTTGAAAGCGGACCATGTTTGTTGAGCGTCCGGCTACGCCGAACTTCGGATGCGGATTGGAAAATTTTTTATTTCGCCAGCCACGCTGGGTGATGGTGCCGCGAACGAGCGCCTCAACCTGCTGCGCCTGGCACAACCGATAGGACTCGAGTCATGACAGAAGAATTAGACAATACATTTTATGAACGCGCGGATGGCCACATCCATTTAGCCAACGAACAATTAAAAGAGATCGAGCGCGGAAAGGTGAGTGCTTCCTTTATGTACGGCTGCACTCGTTTTCAAGCTTGGAATGCCGCCTGTTGGGCTGAGAGCGTTGAGAACATGAAGGCAAATCGGCAAGAGACGGTGGATTATTTTGTCCAACAATACCGAGCCATGCTTGAAGAGAACCTCGATGACTATATTGAACACTACGCGAATTACATGCAGCGAAAAGAATGAGCATCGTCTCGACCGAAACGCGCGCGCAAGAGCGTGCGGTTGATCAACCGCTAGAGTCGGGACACGGGACTGAATTTAGTCCGGAAAATTATCTCCGGGCGCGTTCTGTTTGCAGACGCTCTAACTGCTCAGCGGCGCTTGGAGTGGAATAAACCGCCAAGCGCGAGGGCGAGAAGGGCGATGGACGCCGGTTCGGGAATTTCACCCGGATCAGGAATCTCGCTCGTGGTGAAGGTAAGGCGAGCAAACATTCCAGCTTCTTGTGGGATGTCCGGCATTTGGAATGACACCGAATCAGCAGTGAAGGTCGCGTTGAAAGGCGCCAAGCCGCCATCCACTAATGCAACACCGGTGATGAAGCTTGAGTCGCTGAAATCCATATCGGTGATCGAGAGTGTTACCGGGTCGCCGGTACAGCTGAAGCCGCAAAACGGACCGGTGAGCATGGTGAACTGGACAAAGCCGTCGCCGACATCGATGCCGAATGTGCCGAACAGATCCAATTCTTGACCGGCGCCGACCACGGCGGGACCACCAAACGAACCGGAAACAGGGGAGAACAGGGTGATGTTGACGGTATCGCCGATCAACGTGGCGTGCGCCGATGCGCTGAATACCAATCCCAACAGCAGAGCGAATAGTTTTTTCATTTTTCTTACCCTTCAGGCAGTGGATGCCCGTAGGACAGCTACCGAGCAAGTTATGTGCGTGCGACATAACTATTTGATCTTATGTAAGTTTTAATATTTTTAGTTCCCATGCGTAAATTAATTCGACAATCGCTCGGAACGATCACTCGGCCTCTCGTTCGCTCCTTAGGAGAAGCCACTCACTTCAATAGCTGAGGAAGCTGCAATGAATCGCGACGATTCCCAACCCACGCATGTTTCTCATGGACATGACCCCCATCACGCTAACCGTTCGGCGGACGCAGTTGGTTGCTGTAGTGCGCACGGATCGGCCTCGTCACCTAGCGCAGATAAACCGTACGTCGACCCAGTCTGTGGGATGAAGGTCGCCGCCAGCGATAAGCAGGTGATGCACGCGGGGCAGATTTACTATTTTTGCAGCCAAGGCTGTGTGGCGAAGTTCAAGGCTGATCCCGAGCGCTATCTAAAACCCCCGGATAAGGCGCCAGTCTCCGAAGCGACGGTCGGCACCCTCTATTCGTGTCCGATGCATCCGGAGATCGAACAAGATCGTCCGGGCGTTTGCCCGAAATGCGGTATGGCGTTGGAGCCGGTCATGCCGAGCTTGGACGAGGAAGAGAACCCGGAGCTAGTCGATTTTCGCCGCCGCTTTTGGTGGACGCTGCCGCTAACGATCGCTGTTGTCGTTCTCGCCATGGGCAGTCATCTCGCCTTTCCGCACGGGCTCGCTTATCAGAACTGGATCGAGCTGTTGCTTAGCATACCGGTGGTCTTGTGGGCCGGCTGGCCATTTCTCGAACGAGGGGTGGCCTCTGTGCGCCATCGCAGTCCCAACATGTGGACGTTGATTGGGCTCGGCGTTGCGGCGGCATTTATTTACAGCGTCGTTGCCACGATTGCGCCCGAGGTATTCCCGGCGGCGTTTATGGCGCATGGACGCATTGGCGTTTATTACGAAGCGGCAGCGGTGATCATATCGCTCACACTCCTAGGTCAAATTCTGGAACTGCGTGCGCGCTCTAAAACTTCCGCAGCGATAAAATCCCTGCTCAGCTTGGCGCCGAAGACGGCCAGGCGAATCAATGCAGACGGAAGCGAAGAAGACGTGCCGCTTACGCATGTGCATGTAGGCGATCAATTGCGCGTGCGGCCGGGCGAAAAGTTGCCCGTCGATGGCATCGTTGTAGAGGGAGCGAGCAGTGTCGATGAGTCGATGCTGACCGGCGAGCCGATGCCTGTGAGTAAGCGTGTCGGTGACCGAGTGATTGGTGCCACCATCAATGCGAACGGCGCAATGATCATCCGCTCCGAAAAAGTCGGCTCGCAAACGGTACTCGCGCAAATCGTGCAAATGGTTGCGCAGGCGCAACGTTCGAAAGCGCCGATGCAACGTCTTGCCGACGTGGTGGCCGGTTACTTTGTGATCACCGTTATCAGCGTCGCCGTGCTGACATTGTTTGTATGGGGATGGTTTGGCCCGCAACCGGCCTGGGTGTACGGCTTCATCAATGCGGTTGCGGTACTGATCATTGCCTGTCCATGCGCACTCGGCCTGGCGACGCCGATGTCGATCATGGTTGCCACGGGCAAGGCCGCAACGCAGGGCGTGCTTTTTCGTGACGCAGCGGCGATTGAACACTTGCGCAGCGTCGATACGCTTATCGTCGACAAGACGGGAACCCTCACGGAGGGAAGACCGATATTCCGCGAAGCGATCGGACGCGGATCCTTCGATCGCAACGAGGTATTGCGGTTAGCCGCAAGCCTCGACCAAGGTAGCGAGCATCCGCTTGCGCATGCGATTGTTACCGCGGCGCGTGAGAAGAACATTGCTCTTTCTGCAGCCAGCGAGTTTGAATCGGACACCGGCATTGGCGTACGCGGCAAATTAGGAGATTTGAAACTTGCGCTCGGCAATACGGCGCTAATGCAACTCGATGGCGTGCGCATCGATGAATTGAAGACGGACGCCGAACGCTTGCGCGCGGAAGGGGCGAGCGTGATGTATCTCGCGGTGAATGGCGAAGCGGCCGGTTTGTTGGCGGTGGCCGATCCGCTGAAACGCACCACGCACGAGGCGCTGCATGCGCTGAAGCGCGAAGGTATTCGCGTCATCATGGCGACAGGCGACGGCTTAACGACCGCTCGGGCTGTCGGCGCATCTCTGGGAATCGATGAAATCCATGGCGAGGTGAAGCCGGCGGACAAACTTGAATTGGTGAAGCAGCTACAAAAGCAAGGCCGTGTTGTCGCGATGGCCGGCGATGGGATCAACGATGCGCCTGCATTAGCGATAGCGGATGTGGGGATTGCGATGGGGACCGGTACCGATGTGGCGATGAACAGCGCACAGCTGACGTTGGTAAAAGGCGACCTGCTCGGCATTGCGCGAGCGCGCAAGCTTTCGCAAGCGACGGTGAAGAACATGCGACAGAATCTCGCGTTCGCACTCGTGTACAACGCTGCCGGCGTTCCGCTCGCGGCGGGCTTGCTTTATCCCTTTACCGGCTGGCTGCTTTCACCGATGTTCGCGGCGCTAGCGATGAGTCTCAGTAGCGTATCGGTGATCAGCAATGCCTTGCGTCTGCGCAAGACTTCATAGATTTATTCGCGCTTTCAATGGTTTCGGGAACAGACCCGTATCTTGCATAGAGGTTGGATGGGGTGAGACAACCCTATCAACTGTTCTGAAAGGAATGAGCGTGAATAAATATAGTGCAGGCATTCTGGCAGGCGCGCTGGTCTTCGGCGGCTGTGCCACGACGGAAATGAGCGACACACAGAAAAAAACCGCGACGGGCGCCGGTATCGGTGCGGCAGCAGGTGCAGTGATCGGTGCTACGACGGGCGATGGCAACAAGGGCAAACGTGCGGCAACCGGTGCCGTCATCGGTGGCGCGGTCGGCGCGGCCGGTGGTTATATCTGGTCTCAGCGCATGGAAAAGCAGAAGGCAGAAATGGAACAGGCCACTGCCGGTACGGGTATCGATGTGCAGAAGACCGCGGACAATCGTATCAAGGTAAGCATCCCTAGCGACGCAGGCTTTGACACGGGACAGTCTTATATAAAACCGCAATTAGCAAATGTGTTGCAGAGCTTTGCGCAAAGCATGCGCAATAACCCGAACACCAATATCGAAATCATCGGTCACACCGATTCGACCGGCTCGGATTCAATTAACGATCCGCTATCGCGCGAACGCGCGATCAGCACGCGCGATTATTTGACTGCCCGGGGCGTTGCAGGGACTCGCATCGCTATCGAAGGCCGCGGCAGCCGCGAACCGGTTGCAACGAACAACACCGATAGCGGTCGCTCGCAAAACCGGCGCGTGGAAATCTTTGTTGCCGAGCCGGCCTGATCGTCGGTGTATCCAACTAAAAACGCCCCGCGGGGCGTTTTTTTTTAATGTGCGGGGCTCATGGTCGGGTTGATGCGCATCAACCATCGACGCACGAAAAATGCGCCGGTAGCCATCAGCGCCAGCACCCCGCCAACCAACCACCAGTTGATATCACCGCGCAATGCGGCTTCTAGCTGATCGCCGAAGACGGTAGCGACCAGCAAACCCGGCATCATGCCGATCAGCGTGCCGGCGATGTATTGCCAAAGACGGATACGGATCGCGCCGGCAACCATACTCGACACAACGAAAGGCGCCACGGGAACGATTCGTACCGCTGTCATGGCCAGCAGTCCGCGTTCGCGCAAGGCATGGCTCAAGCGATTTGCTTTCTCCCCGGCGATACGTCGTACGGTGTCTCGATCGAAACTTCGTCCTGCCCCATAGGTCGCAAGCGCGGAAAGGATGATTCCCGTAAGCGCATAAACAAAACCCATGATGGGCCCGAACGCGACGACGGATGCGAGTGTAATCAGCGGTCGAGGAAACATGATCAAGCACGCAGGCGTGTACGCAAGGATGATTGCGAGCGGCGCCCACCATTGGCCGGAAAAATCTGCGGCCCATTGCGTGACCGCGTCGGCAGTAATCACTTCTGCCAGCGGCGTATAGCGCCAGATCAGCGTGAATGCCACGAGTACAAAAACCGCAAGCGCGACTTTGGCCCAGCGCTTCGAGCGATCCGGCGAGCGTGAGGTGTCGGGTGCGAACTGTTCGACCAAGCTATCCAGCGAGACGGGTTTTTCCATATCGGCGACGGCTGCCGTCTTGAGTGCCGTCTCGGAATACTCCGGCAGATGGTCAAGCAATCGCAGCGTGCGCTCCGGTTTGTTGAGCGCTGTTACAGCGTCACGCATGTTGCCGCAGCGCGCGACCTGCTCCGCCACTTGCTCGACTGTCGCCCCGAGATGTTCGGCTAACAGACCGTAACGGAACTCGCGTATCTTTGTGCTTACCTCCGGTTTGCCGCGCGCTTCAAGCACGATGTCGCATTCCGAATCGAGCCCCATCGAACGGTTGCTGATGTTGGAGGAGCCGATACGCAGCACTTCGTCGTCGATCGAAATCATTTTCGAATGCACGTCGATGCATGTGCCTTCCGTCAGCCCTTCCACATGTGGGTAGTAGACGCTGAAACGATTGTCCTTATCCGCTTCGTTCAGCCGTCGGACGAGTTGTGTGCGCAATACATGCATCGTCACTTCTTCGAGCCAGCCATGACTAAGAAGACGCGTGACCAGCACGATTTCGGGACCGTTCTCTTCACGGAGTCGCGCTTCAATGGCATTGCCGATACTGTTGCTCGTGAAGTACTGGTTCTCGATGTAGATGTGCTGCTTCGCCTTGGCGATCATGTCCAGATAAAGTTGTTCGACATCGCGGCCGCCCTTCTTGGCTTCGGTAGCAGGGGCCGTGCAGGCAATGCCGATCTCGATGTCCCGGAACATCGGCTCGATTCCATCAGGCCATGGGTCGCCATCGACGCGAATGCGCGGCAGCTTCTGTCCGGTCCCTTTCAACCATCGCCGCCGGGTGAGATCGCCCAGAGCGACGGCCGCATCGCCATCGACAGCAATCATCAAATCGTGAAAAGGCGGATAGGACTTGCCGTCCGCCGTGCGCCGCGGATCAGATGGATCGTGCGCGGGCGTATCCCAGCGTTTGCAGGTCAAATCCAGACCGCCCACGAAGGCCACCTTGTCGTCGATCACCACGACTTTTTGATGATGCGAACCCGCGACAGGATGCGTGTCGTCGTAATGGAGGTGCACGCGTCGATGCGGCTTCCAACTCAGCCCATAGAGCGGCGAAAACTCGCGGTCCGCGCCGAACACCATGGGGTAGTCCCAATCGAGGATGTTGATATGTAGCTGTCGGCGCCGTCTTGCGAGGTAATTGAGAAATTCACCGAGCTGCGTGGGCTGCGGGGCGTTTTCGTCGAAGCTCAAACGGGTTTTACTGTTGAAATCCCAGGCGAGGATGGTGATGGATCGTTTTGCTTTTTCGCATGCGCTCATGAAGGCCTTGAAATAGGCCTCGCCGTCCACAATAGGCGCCACACGATTCGCGTGTGCGATGGCGCAGCAGTTCTTGCCGATTTCCAGCAGGCTTTCCGAGGCTTCCGACACGACAAAATTTCCTTTTTAAGCGCTGTAGTCGTTGAACTGCCGACATTTGGGCTTCGTGAGGACTGAAGTGCCAAAAACGTGCCGGTTATCGAGGTAAATGGGAGGAAGTTTTGCATTGGATGTGACGCGCTTGGCGGCGCCACTACCTTCGATTGGGTATCGTCCCCATCACAACAAATCCCAACCCGCTTTTCATTCATGATTGCCTCAACCATCGCTTCCGCATTGAATCTGCGCCGCCGCCCCAAGGCCGACGGCGCGCAAAGCGATGTCGACTATCTCAGCGTCGGCCGCGCGGCCAATGAAGCGGAGTTGGCCACCGGTGAGGACAGTCTGCTTTTTCGCTTGCTCCATGAGGAAGAAGGATTCGACGGAATCATGGACATTCCTTATTCCCTCAAGCACTTGAAGGACGTGCACGCGGTTATGCGCCTGGCGGTTGCAGAGGTCGGCGAAACGCATGAGGAGCTGACCCAACACCCGCTATTCCATCCCGCGTTCGGCGCTTTTGCGCTTGGCTTCTGCCTGGGTTCGGGCGCGGCTCACCGTGCAAAGCATCTGGGCTGGCAGGGCAACGCCGCACAGCTTAACCATATCCAAATCGAGCAATGCGAGGCGTGGGGCGTGGAAATCGCGACCTACTACATCGCCGTGGTCGACGCTTACGGGATTTTCGGTAAAACCAGCGATGTGGATCTCTATGGCATTTCCGACAAATGGTGGGTGCTCGCCGAGCAGCATCGCTTCGACGGTGTAGAGGTTGTGCAGGAATGCGTCGGAGCAGGGCGCGCTGCCGCATTGCAGTGGAGCGATGACGACAGCGCGGACGTGCCAGCCCTCTTTCAAGTGGCTCTGGAACGCGTGGTAAGCACCGGTCCCGCCGACCGCTTCTGAGCGTTTAAGGCCCCCGGCGCCGTGCGTTGCGGTGGGCATTCGAAAAAAAACACCTTCATAATGCGGTCATGAGAATGCCCGTCCCGGTCTGGTTGCACGCGAGTTTGCGTGTCGATTACAGCGTTTTCCTGCCCATGTGGGCGCAGGAACGCCGCTTTGGCTGGGTAACTCCCGCGTTTTCCTCCACGCTGCAACGCTGGCCCCGCGTATTCGAGTGCCACGCGGACCGTATTGCTTTTTCCAGCTGGGTGGAGAGTGCGCACGCACGCACGGAAGCGATGGAAGAGGTTCTGGGCGTCCTTCGCGAAGAAGGCATGTTTCCCGGATGGCGTAGTGAGCGTTTCGGGGTGTTCGGCGAGGCAAACGGCGAACCGCTGTTCGCCATGGAGCGCGGCGCGGTCAAGCGATTCGGCGTGCGCAGCCGGGCATCGCATATCAACGGCCTAGTGGAAACGCCGCAAGGCGTGTCCATGTGGATTGCACGGCGCAGCCAGAGCAAGACGACCGACCCGGGCAAGCTCGACAATCTTGTCGGCGGTGGAATCGCGGAGGGTTATGACGCGTGGGATACGCTGCTGAAAGAGGCGTGGGAAGAAGCGGGCATCCCTTTGCAAATTGCCCAAGCCGCTCGCCCGCGCGATACGTTGCGATTCGATTACCTGTGTCCCGAAGGGCTCGACTCGAACGAAGTCGAATGCTTTGACATTTCTCTTCCTATCGATTTCACTCCGAGCAATCAGGACGGCGAAGTCGATGATTTTCAACTTGTGCCCATGGAGGATCTGTATGACCTCCTGGCGAAGCCGCATCTATTCACCGTCGATGCGGCGTTGGTGATCTGGGATTTTTTAAGACGCTGGCAGCAACCCGATGACGATTGATTCCCCAGCGGCGGGTAAGCTGTATTACATCGTCGGTCCTTCCGGTGCGGGTAAGGACACGCTGCTTCGCCTGGCAAGGCAGAGCATCGGCGGCAGCCTGTCGCTTGTTTTTGCGCACCGCTATATCACGCGTCCGCATCAGGATGCCAGCGAAAACCATGTGGCGCTCACCGATGCCGAATTCCATCTGCGCGCGCGAAAAGGGTGCTTTGCCATGCAGTGGGCTTCACACGGCTATCGCTATGCCGTCGGGGTCGAAATCATCGAGTGGTTGAAATCGGGTCTTTGCGTGATGGTGAGCGGTTCACGCGAATATCTACCCATTGCGCTGAAGGCTTTCCCCGATTTGCGTGTGATTTGGATCAGTGCGCCGGCGGTGTTACTCCGTGAACGTCTGGAGACACGCGGGCGAGAAGATCCGGCGGCGATTGCGGCGCGCCTCGCTCGTGCCGAAGCTTACGCAGTACCGCCCAGGCATCCCGACTTGCAGTTGGACAACACAGGCAATGCCGAGCAGGCAGCGGCCGAATTGGTCGCGTATCTCAAAAAGCACTGCTCCGGTTAGGCGCGAACTCTAGGCACACGCCCAGGTATATCCCCACGCGTGCCGACTAGGCGTGGCCCTTGAGTTCGCCCACAAGCGGCAAATGATCGGAAGCCAGGCGAGCAAGCGGCGTGTCGTGCACACGCAGCCCACGTAGAAATTTTCTCGGGCGCATCCAGATGCGATCAAGCGCAAACACTGGGCGGCCGGCAGGGAAGGTTTTAGGCGCGGGCGTCGGTTTGAAATAAGCATGTAGCCATCGCGACGGTCGCCCCCAAAGGAACCACTCATTCAAATCGCCGGCGAGCAGTGTCGGCATCGCCTCGTCTTCTTCGAACGCGCTTAACAGTTGACGTATTTGTGCGCGACGCTCCGCAGGCCTTAAACCAAGATGCGTCGCGATGACGCGAAGCGGGCTGTTGTTGCAATTCAGTTCGACATCGAGTGCACCGCGCGGCTCACGTCCTCTCACACTGAGATCGATGCGGCGAATCGAACAAGTCGCATGCTTACTCAATAGCGCGTTACCGTATTCGCCGTTCACAGGATGATGCAAAGTGGGTCCCGCCACCGCGCGATAGCCGGTGCCTTCGGCGAGATACTTGAGCATGTCGAAGCCGGTGCCGCCTAGTTGCACTTCTTGCAAGGCGATGACATCCGCTTGAAGTTCGCCCAGCACCTGCAAAATCCGTTGCGGTAGAAAGCGACCGTCGCGACCAATGCCTAAATGAATGTTGTACGTGGCAACGCGCAAAGAAGGTAAAACTCGAGGGGGAAAGATCAAATCATCGGTGGGTGCCGGAGCTGGAAGCGAAGTCATGCCGTGCATGGAACCTAAAGATATGCACGAGATGCATCCGTCGTGCCCGGTAGTGAAAGCCTATTTCGCGCGCGGCAAACTGAAGAAGAAGGTTGCGCCTTTTCCCGGCTCGCCGATCGCCCACACGCGTCCGCCATGGCGTTCCACGACACGCTGCACGATGGCAAGGCCCACCCCGGTGCCCGGATACTCTATCCCCTCATGCAAGCGTTGAAAGACGCCAAAAAGCTTGTGGTGGAATTGCATGTTGAAGCCGATGCCATTGTCTTTTATCCAATAGACGATTTCATCTTGGCGAATCTCTCCGTTTACTTCAACGCGCGGTTGTTCGCTTCGGCTTGAGTATTTCAAAGCATTTTGTAAAAGGTTATTGCACACCTGCCGCAATAGCGTGCGATCACCGAATGCCGCCGGCAAATCGGCAATATCGACCTTCGCATTCCGCGGTCCTTCGCTCAATTCAAGATCGCTCAGGCACTCTCTTATGAGATTGTTCATGTCCACCGGCGTCACTTGGATTTGAGCGCGTCCGAGTTGCGAAAATGCGAGCAGATCGTCGATTAGGTCGCCCATGCGCCGGGCGCTGTCGCGGATGACGGCGAGCAGGCGTTTGCCTTCATCATTCAAGACATGAGTGAAGTCTTCGGCCAAAATCGTGGCGAAACCATTGATTGCCCGCAAGGGCGCACGCAGATCGTGCGAGACGGTGTAACTGAAACTTTCCAGTTCTTTGTTCGCTGCCTCCAATTCGGCGGCTCGACTTCCAAGCATTTCGTTCAGTCGTTCGATTTCTTCGCGGGCGCGCCGCCGCTCGGTCACATCGAATAGCGTCGACCGACTGGCGACGTACTTGCCGCTCTGATCCTTGATCGCGACGGCGCTTGTCGCGGCAAAAAAAGTACTGCCGTCCTTGCGTTGCATTTCAAGCTCGACATCGTTGATGTAGCCTTGCTCCTTATAACGTTTGAAATCTTCAAAGAACTGCGGACGACTCTTTTCCGTCAGGACATCGGGCAACGCCATTCGGCCGATGACTTCCTCGCGGCTATAGCCCAACCATCGCAGTTCCGTTTCATTGATGTTGAGGAAAACGGCGTTCTCGTCACAGGAGTGATAGCCACAGGGTGCGTGGTCGTAAAGATCCTGGATTTCCTTGGCCCGCTGATGCGCTGTCTGCTCGGCGCTGCGGCGACGCTGGTTCTCTCGGCGCATCAGATAAAAGGAAGTGATTAAAAGCGCGCTAGCGCACAGATTGCCGATCACGATGAGTTGCTTCGTTTGACTGGCAGAAGCGCGTTCCAATGCGCTGCGGCGAGCCAGTATGGCTTCTTCCTGACCTTGCATCGCTGCGATCTGGGCGCGTATGTCGTCCATGACATGCTTCCCGTAAGTCATGATCTCCAGTACGTCAGGGCTCAACGGCCCTTTCGCCATCCGACGCATCTCGATCGGTATGCTCAGAATTCTTACGCGCAGACGAACGTTGTTCCCGAGCGCAACCAAGGCATTCTGTTGGCGCATGTGATCGCTCAAGCTGCCTTCGAGGGCTTCCAAGCTTTCCGGCAATGCGCGCAATGCGGCGTTGTAGGGTTCGAGGAAACGTTGGTCGGAAGTGGCGAGGAAGCCGCGTTGACCGCTTTCCGCATCCTTCAGGTTGGACAAGACACGTTCAAGATCGCTGAGTGCGCGGTGAGTCTGGTCTACTTCGGCGGAAGTGGTGCCTACAGCGTCGACACTCTGATAGGAGATGCTCGCGATGCCGACAAAAATACTGAGCGAGACCAGCAGCCACCAAGTGTGGAGCGGAATATTCCGTAAGGCGATCGGTGCGGCGAGGAACTTCAACCGCGTTGTCCGTCCTGGCGCGAATGCGCGGTGAGGGCTAGTATCCGTCGCGTCTGCCGCTTAGAAAACATATCCGATGTCTACTCCTCAATCCGAAGATCCGCAAAACGATCGTTATGTTCCTCCGCCGCCCTCGGCAAAGCGCCTGGCCATTATGCGTTTTGTTTTTGCCGCCCTGGGCCTCACTGCATTTTATAGTGTGTGGCTTATCACGGACACCTTGCAAACCGGCTGGCGCTTCGCGATTTCCGTTTTGGTCGCAGCACCCTTTTTGGTAATTCCGGATTTACTACGGGACAAATCGGCTCCGCCTCCGGGTTTCAAGCCGCGCAAATGGGAAGATGAAGACGACAACTGAGCTGGTCGAGGAGACCGCAGAAGAGGCTGCCCGTCCGGCTGATAAATGCGATTTGCGCCATGCGTTGGGCGCTTATGCGACTGGGGTCGTTATCGTGAGCACATGCGATGCGTCCGGCGAGCCTGTTGGTATCACAGTCAATTCTTTCGCGTCGTTGTCATTGGACCCGCCGTTGGTGTTGTGGTCACTCAATGCCCAAAGCCCGAGCAGGCGGCATTTTGATGCGGCGCCATATTTCGCCATCAACGTCTTAACCGTGGACCAGGTGAGCCTGTCCCGCCGCTTTGCGACACGTCGGGCGCAGAAATTCGAGGATGTCCCGACCCGGCAAGGCTTAGGGGGCGTGCCGCTATTCGAAGGTAGCGCCGCGATCTTCCAGTGTCGCCGAGTCGCGCGGCATGAGGGCGGCGATCATGTGATTTACATCGGCGAAGTTCAGGCGCATGAGCACTTTCCAGATCGCGCTCCCTTGGTATTTCACGCCGGCCATTATCGCCATCTTGGGGCAGCCATCGACTGAGCGAATTGAAGGGGCAAGACGAGCGTTCCGCATGGCGCAACGCTCCTATGTAAAGTTGACTTAAAGGTGGGCCTCCCCCACCATTCGCGCCTACGCAGATTTCATCGTTTCACTATCCGGAATTAACGATTTACGCGCGTACCGGATAGCCGAAACACGAGGCTGGTTTTAGCAACCGAGCCTCGTCTTCAGATTTACTTTAAGGAGTTCTTTATGGCCAAGATGACTGCAATAGAGGCCGCTGTCAGAGTGATGGAACTGGAAGGTATCGATCAAGCTTTCGGTATTCCCGGTGCAGCAATCAATCCCCTGTACAACGCAATGCAAAAGCGCGGCAGCATTGCCCATGTTCTGGCGCGCCATATGGAAGGCGTCTCGCATATGGCCGAAGGCTATACGCGCACCAAGGCGGGCAACATCGGCGTGGCCATCGGCACTTCCGGTCCAGCGGGAACGGACATGATCACCGGCCTGTATTCCGCTCAAGCCGACTCGATCCCCATTCTTTGCATTACCGGCCAGGCGCCTCGCGCGCGCCTGTACAAGGAAGATTTCCAGGCCGTGGACATTGAATCGATCGCGCGGCCGGTGACGAAATGGGCTGTGACGGTCCGTGAACCTGCCCTCGTACCGCGCGCATTCCAACAGGCTTTCCACCTGATGCGTTCGGGCCGCATGGGTCCGGTTCTTATTGACCTGCCCTTCGATGTGCAGATGGGCGAGATCGAATTCGATCCTGACACCTATTCCCCGTTGCCGGTTTATAAACCCGCGGCGAACCGGGCGCAGATCGAAAAAGCGCTCGACATGATGAACGAGTCGAACTTCCCCTTGATCGTCTCCGGCGGCGGCGT
>DATEOW010000099.1:0-20654 GCA_035273665.1 Burkholderiales bacterium
GTTTTGATCGACGACTTGGTCAACCGCGACGTTTTGCGTTTCGCTAAAAGCGATGCAAGGTTCATCGAAGTGGGCAAGCGGGGCGGTTGCCGCTCCACGCCGCAGGCCTTCATCGAAAAAATGCTGGTGAAACTTGCGCAAGAAGGCGCTACGGTAATCCGCCTCAAAGGCGGCGATCCTTTTGTGTTCGGGCGCGGCGGCGAGGAAATGCTGGCATTGCGAGAAGCCGGCGTGGACTATGAAATTATTCCCGGTATCACGTCTGGAATCGGCGCGCTGAGCGCCGTTGAAATACCGGTGACCCATCGCAAAGCATCACACGGGGTCAGTTTCATCACCGGTCACTTGCGAGATGGCGGCATGCCAAACTGGCAAGCCCTCGCGCAAAGCGGCACGACGCTCGTGGTGTATATGGGCGTCAGCAATCTAAGTGGCATTGTGAGCGGTCTGCTGCAAGGTGGACTGACTTCCGACACGCCGGCTGCAGCGGTGCAGTCCGGCACATTGCCCACGCAACGGAGCGTGGTAAGCACTCTGGAGCATCTGGAACGGGATATCTCGTCGGCCGGCATTGCCAGCCCCGCGATTCTCGTAATCGGACACGTGGTCAATCTGGCGCGCGCCATTGTCGTAGCTGAGGCCGAGGCTGAGTCCCTGCGCAACGCCGCCTAGTAGCGGGAGTATTTTGTAAATGAAACGCATGAAGTTGGTCATGGTCGGCAACGGCATGGCGGGCGTGCGCACGCTCGAAGAACTGCTCAAACTGTCGCCCGATCTCTACGACATCACCGTGTTCGGCGCGGAGCCGCACGCCAATTACAACCGCATTCTGTTGTCGCCGGTATTGGCGGGTGAGATGACCATCAAGGACATCATGCTCAACGATCTCGACTGGTACCAAGACAACAACATCAAGCTGCATCTGAATAAGAAGGTCGTGAAAATCGACCGCAAGGCGCGCAAGGTCATTGCGGAGGACGGCATAGAAGAAGAATACGACCGTCTGCTGCTCGCCACCGGTTCCAATCCCTTCATGCTGCCCATTCCCGGCAAGGATTTGCGGGGTGTGCTGAGCTATCGCGACATCCAGGACACCGATGCCATGATCGAGGCGTCGAAGAAATACAAGCACGCCGTCGTGATCGGCGGTGGCTTACTCGGCCTCGAGGCCGCCAACGGCCTCAAGCTGCGTGGCATGAACGTCACGGTCGTGCATTTGATGGACTGGCTGATGGAACGCCAGCTTGATAAGACTGCCGCCGACATGTTGCAGAAATCGCTGGAGCAGAAAGGCCTGCAATTCCTGCTCAAGACCCAAACCGCCGAAATCGTCGGCAAGGGCGGCCGCGTTACCGGTGTGAAGTTCAAGGACGGCCGCGAAATCACGGCTGACCTGGTGGTCATGGCCATCGGCATTCGCCCGAATACGGCGCTGGCCGAGTCGGCCGGCCTGTATTGCAATCGCGGTATCGTGGTGAACGACACCATGCAGACCTATGACCCGCGTATTTATGCCGTGGGCGAATGCGTCGCGCACCGCGGTATCAGCTACGGACTGGTCGCGCCGTTATTCGAGATGGGTAAGGTATGCGCCAATCATCTGGCGGAATTCGGCATTGGGCGTTATACCGGTTCGGTCACATCCACAAAACTCAAAGTCACGGGCATTGATCTGTTCTCGGCCGGTGATTTTACGCCGGCCGAAGATCGCGAAGAAATCGTTCTGCATGACGCGGTGGGCGGCGTGTATAAGCGCCTCGTCGTCAAGGACAACAAGATTCTCGGCGGCGTGCTTTACGGCGACACGACCGATGGCGCCTGGTATTTCCAGCTGCTGCGGGATGGTCAGAACATTGCCGAGATCCGTGATCATCTGCTCTTCGGTCAGACGCATCTGGGCAATTCCGGCCATCAGGGTCAAAGCAATGCCGCGCAAATGCCGGACACGATGGAAGTGTGCGGATGTAATGGCGTTTGCAAAGGCACGATCACCAAGGCCATTAAGGAAAAGGGCTTGTTCAGCCTGGATGAAGTGCGTAAGCACACGAAGGCTTCTTCCTCCTGCGGTTCCTGCACGGGACTGGTCGAACAGATTCTCGCCTCGACCGTGGGCGGCGCCTATCAGGCTGCCGACTCGAACTGCAAACCCATGTGCGGTTGCACCGATCACACGCATGAAGAAGTGCGTAAAGCAATTAAGGAAAACAAGCTGCTGTCCATTCCGCAAGTTATGCAATTCATGGAATGGCATACGCCCAACGGCTGCGCGAATTGCCGTCCGGCGCTCAATTATTACGTCACTTGTGCGTGGCCCAAGGAAGCGCAGGACGATCCGCAATCGCGCTTTATCAACGAACGCGCGCACGCCAATATTCAAAAGGACGGCACATTCAGTGTTGTGCCGCGCATGTGGGGCGGCGTGACGACGCCGGATGAATTACGGCGTATCGCGAACGTCGCCGATAAATATCAAATCCCCATGGTGAAGGTGACCGGTGGTCAGCGTATCGATTTGCTTGGCGTAAAAAAAGAGGATCTACCCGGGGTTTGGAAAGATCTGGACATGCCTTCCGGGCATGCCTACGGCAAGAGCATTCGTACGGTAAAGACATGCGTCGGCTCGGAGTTCTGCCGCTTCGGCACGCAGAACTCGACACAGATGGGAATCGATCTCGAAAAGATGCTGTTCAATATGTATTCGCCGCACAAAGTGAAGCTCGCGGTCTCCGGCTGTCCGCGCAATTGTGCCGAGTCGGGCATCAAGGATGTCGGTGTTATCGGTGTCGACTCCGGTTGGGAAATCTACGTGGGGGGTAATGGCGGTATCAAGACCGAAGTCGCACAGTTCCTTTGCAAGGTGGCGACGCATGACGAAGTAATGGAATATTCAGCCGCCTTTTTGCAGCTTTATCGTGAAGAGGCGCGTTACCTCGACCGCACGGTGCACTGGATCGCGCGTGTCGGTATGGACTACGTCAAGAAGCAGGTCGTTGAAGATGCCGCCAATCGCAAAGCCCTACACGAACGACTGCTCTTTACGCTCTCCGGCGAAAAAGACCCATGGAAAGAACGGATCGAGAAAAGCGAGCGGACGCGCGAGTTCGAATCGATAGCGTTGGCATAGCATGCTGACTAAAACTCAGACACCCTCAGGGTGCGATGGCGAGGAAGCGGTAATGGATGGTTGGAAAAAAATCTGTCGCGTAGAGGACATTCCCCGCCTGGGCGCGCGGGTGGTGCGGCGAGAAGGTGGCGACATCGCCGTTTTTCGCAATGCCGATGATGAGGTATTTGCCTTGGACGACAAATGCCCACACAAAGGCGGCCCACTATCGCAGGGGATTGTGCATGGCAAGCACGTGACCTGTCCGCTCCACGCATGGAAGATCTGTCTGGGGGACGGTAATGCCGTCGCACCGGATGAAGGTTGTACGAAGCGCTACGCGGTAAAAATAAAAGACGAGGACGTCCTACTGCAAATCTAGGCTTGCCGCGCTAAAGTGCTGCTTTCCCCGATTGGAGCAGCCATGGCGCGCACGCGTGCATGGGCCGCCGCGACACGCGGCGCCAAACTAAAAGCCTTTGAATACGATCCCGGTCCCCTAGGCGATGAAGAGGTGGAAATCGCGGTGGAGTGGTGCGGCATCTGCCATTCTGATGTGTCCATGATCGACAACGATTGGGCCTCCAGTAATTACCCGCTGGTTCCCGGACACGAAGCAGTGGGCCGCGTGTTGTCTATTGGCGCGAAGGCTAAAGGTCTGGAAAAGGGACAGCGGGTGGGCGTGGGCTGGAATGCCGGTAGTTGCATGTATTGCCGCAATTGCTTAGGTGGCGATCAGCATCTATGCCCCCGTATCGAACCCACCATTGTGGGCCGGCATGGTGGGTTCGCAGAACGCATGCGCGCGCATTGGGCTTGGGCAGTGCCTATTCCGGAGGGTTTGGATGCGAGCGCCGTCGGACCCTTGCTCTGTGGCGGGATCACCGTTTTTTCTCCCATCCTTAACCTTGATGTGAGGCCGACGCAGCGGGTCGGCGTGGTGGGGATCGGCGGTCTCGGTCATATGGCATTGAAGTTTTTGCATGCGTGGGGTTGCGAGGTCACGGCTTTCACGTCGAGTGCTTCCAAGCGCGACGATGCGCTGGCGATGGGTGCGCACCATGTCGTGTCCAGTCGCGATGCCGCGCAGATGCGGCGAATCGCCGGTTCCTTGGATCTCATTATCTTCACGCTGAACGTATCGGTGGATTGGGACGCGCTGCTTTCCACGCTGGCGCCCAAGGGGCGCCTCCATGTCGTCGGTGCCGTGCTCGATCCGATCCCCGTTCAAGCCGCGGTGTTGATCGGCGGCGACCAGTCGATTTCCGGCTCCCCCACCGGTTCGCGTCCGCAGATCGACACCATGCTCGAGTTTGCCGCAAGACACCAGGTACTCCCACAAGTGGAGCATTTCCCGATGAGCCGCGTCAACGATGCGTTGGAGCATTTGCGCGCCGGTCGTGCGCGATATCGGATCGTGCTCGACGCCGATTTCGATTGATGGCAGGCATGGCGTTTGATAAGCCTTCATCACGATGGAGGCCGCATGCAACTCAAAGAACTGCAATTCGCATCTGATTTCGAAGTCGTCGCGGGTAACAAAAAATCCGAGGCAGCGGTGATGGTGATCAAGCCCGGCGATGCCGAAGGCGGACCGGGCAATCGACATCGCGGCGCGGATCAGTGGCTGTATGTCGTGCAGGGCGAAGGTGAGGCGCGGATCAAGGGCATGCCTCATCCGCTCAAGACCGGTTCCTTGTTGTTGGTGGAACACGGCGAAGAGCACGAGATTCGTAATACCGGAAGTACCCCCCTGCAAACCCTGAATTTTTACGTCCCTCCCGCCTACGATGCGCAAGGCGAGCCGCTGCCGCGCGGCGAAAGTTGATCAAAAGGAGATCGATATGGCCAAGTATGGGAAAACGGCATCGAAGAAAGTCGAGAAATCGATGCACGAAATGAAAGAAGGAAAATTGAAAAGCGGGCGTTCGGGCAAGAAGGTAACCAACCCTAAGCAAGCCATCGCAATCGGCTTGTCCGAGGCACGCGGGGCCGGAGCCAAAGTGCCCGCTAAGAAAAAGGCGGCGAAAAAAGCACCCGCCAAAAAGAAAACAGCGAAGAAAACAGCCAAGAAAACCGCCGCGAAAAAAACGACGGCGCGCAAGACCACCGCGCGTAAGAGCCCAGCAAAGAAAAAACGCACTGCGAAGAAAAAGACCGCGGGCAAATAACTTTTATTCGCGGGGGGCTAAGCCTAATCGAAGCCTAAGTCGAAGCCATAACTGCTATGACCCAACCTCGCTGGCGCGAGCCATCTTCAAAGCCGTGTCCGTGATGACCGCTAGCAGCGTGCAATCGAAGGAGTTCCCGCCGGCGGCGAGAGTTTAGTTATTTGTAGATGCCGCACCCGACGATCAGATCGTCGACTTTTTCGATATAGGAAGTCTTGCTCTCGACTTCCTTGGTCTCGGGATTGAGGAAGAGATAGTCCTGCCAGCCCTTGCCTTTGGTCGAGGCGATCTCAATGCGCTCTCTCACAAAGGCTTTGCCCTTGGCGTCCTTCGCATCGAGCATTTGTTTGCCTAACATGGCGGGGTTACCGCCATGCGCCAAAACCTGGCCCGACATGCTGTATACGAATATGTACAAATCGCGCAGCACGAAGGCGCCGTGCGGGTCGTTGAAGGCGGCAAATGCTTTCTGCCGGCCGTTTTGACTTAAATGCTGTACAGCTTTTTCCACCAGTTTCGTCGCCTCGTTCGCCGTGCCGCCACTGAAGAGGCTAATGGCATTTTTCAGATTCGCCGCGACTTTGTCGAGCGCAGCTGCGTCGCGGGACATTTGCTCAAGGCCTGCGGTGTTCTGCTGCACCATGGCGGATATCTGCTCCACGTTGTCCGCGATTTGGCTGCTGGCCGTACTTTGTTCTTTCACGGCCAACGCAATGTCGTGAACCATTCCGAGCGCGTCACGCGCGCCTGAATTGATGTTCGCCAAAGCGTCGCCGGCTTTAGAGGCCAACTGCACGCCTTGCAAGACCTGGCCCGTGCTCGATTCCATGCTCGAAACGGCGGAGTTGGTGCTTTTTTTAATGCTTTCGACAATGCCGGCGATTTCGGTTGTCGCGTTCGAGGTGCGCTCAGCGAGGTGGCGTACTTCCTCGGCGACTACCGCAAAGCCGCGACCTTCCTCGCCCGCGCGGGCGGCTTCGATCGCCGCATTGAGCGCGAGCAAATTGGTCTGGTCGGCGATCTCTTTAATTACTTTGACGATGGAGTTGATTTCTTCCGTACGTTTGCCCAGAGAAAAAAGCTCTTCTGACGATGTCTTGAAGGATTCGGCGATGCGGGACATTTCCATCGAGGCCGCACGCACAATCTGCTCGCCGCCGGCGGATAATTCCGTTGCTTTGTTTGATACGCTTTCCGTGTCGCGGGCGTGGCCGGCCACTTGTTCGAAGCTCGCAGTAATTTCTTGAATCGCCGCGGCGGTGCTCGTTGCCGCTTCGCTTTGATGGAGCGAACCGTCGGAAATGCGCTTGCACTGCGCCGAGAGTTTGGCGGCACCGTCCGCGACCTCGGATGCGTGCGAGGAGACGCTGGCGATCATGCGCTTGATCTCTTTACCCATGGCGTTGAAGGTCTTGGCCACTTGGCCCAGTTCATCCACCGTATTGGCTTGGACACGCGCCGAGAGGTCGCCTTTTGAAAATCGCACGATCGCGGCATCGAAGAGGGCAATGGTCCGGGTCGTCGAAAGATAAAGCCCGATAAAAAGATAAAGCACCAGAAGGCTGCAAACGATGGACACGATCACTAGCGCCCGGACACCGGCATGCAGCTGCATGTCGGACCATAGGATATAGGCGCAGGTGAGGACCGGCAGGCCCATCAGCGCGCCTACCAGCAGGAATTTTTGCCGGTAACGGAGGCGGTTGCTGAGGCCGAGGGCCGGGGCGAAAAGCTTGCTCATGGGAACTGCTCCCGTTTTGTCTTGTAGGGTTATATCGGCGAAAACGGCCTCTACGATAGGCTTGGCCCTCCCATCGGGAAAGTTTCGCCTACGCGTCCTGCGGTATTTTTCAGCTTTTCGGGTATTGGGGGCGCAATACAGGTATCGCGATCTCGCTTTTAGGCGCCCACTCCGTCAGGGGAGTCCTGCTAGACAAGCGCCAGAGGTCTGGACAAGGACCACATTCCGTCCGAGGACATATAAGCCGGGGTCCGGGCGGCGATCACTTCGGGAGCGCCCTATTCGCAACTTTGTTTGTTGTAAGTGCGAGGAAATGCAGATTCAGGCGATGCCTAGCCCACGCTGTCGACTTCCATGTTGTCGACTTCCGCGACCCATGACTGCAACAGGCGATAGCTGACAGCGAGGATGACCGGACCGACGAAGAGTCCGATGATCCCGAATCCGATAAGGCCGCCGATCACGCCGGCCAAAATGAGGGGTAAGGGTAGGTCAGCACCCCGTCGAATGAGCAATGGGCGAAGTATGTTATCGAGGCTGCCCACGATCACGGCCCAAACGAGCAATACGGTTCCCCAGACCGGGTCGCCCGACCAATAAAGCCACACTACGGCCGGCGCCATGATCAGCGTTGGACCCAGCTGCGCAATACAGAGAAGAAAAATAATCGCCGTGAGTACGGCGGCAAATGGAATGCCGCAAATCGCGAGCCCAATGCCCGCGACTGTCGTCTGAACGATAGCGGTGACCACTACTCCTAAAGCAACCGCCCTGATCGCTTGCCCGGAAAGGATGATCGATGTCTCGCCGCGTTCGCCGGCGAGACGCCGGCCAAAGCGCCGCATATTCATTGCCGCGTTTTCGCCGATCATGTACAGAGAAGCGGTGATGGCGACCATCAATAGAAAATGAAGAAACATCAGTCCAAAGGTGCCTGCTTGGCTGGCAAACCATGCGAGCACCGTTCGCACATACGGAGTAGTCCGGTCCACCAGATCGTCCGGGGCGGTGGCGGCTAGTTCGCGCCATTCCTCCGCGGCTTTGCTTCCCACAAAGGGCAGTTGTCCAACCCAATGCGGCGGTTCCGGTAGCTTCGCCGTCTTCGCGGACTCAATCTTCAGCGCAATTTCGTCACGGTAGTCGGCCACCGTCATGATGGCGAGCGTGAGAGGGACGATGAGTAACAGCAAAATCGCCAGCGTCATGATCGCAACGGCGAGCCAACGCCTTCCACCAAGGCGTTTTTGAAGTCCGATCATTATCGGCCAAGTGGCGACCACAACCATGCCAGCCCAGATTGTCGCGCCCAGAAAGGGCCATAAAATCCAGAGACTGGCGGCGATCAGCAAACCAAGTGAGAGAACGCCCAGGGTGTTTCGGGCGAGGTCAGATGCGATTGGCTTATTTGTCATGTGAGCCGCAGTCTAGCCCATCGCGCAAGTTGTCGTTACACAGTGTTACTCGGCTTGCGTATCCCTTGCGCATTCCGCTTTTACATTGCGGGTCATGCAGGAATGTTCCTGTACTTTTTCGCAGGAGTTCGTATGACAAAGACTAATGCTGTACTACGGCCTTTGATCGTGGCCTTGGGTTTGGCGTTCGCCGCGCCCCTAGCGGTTCAGGCCTACCCTGGCGCAGGCGGCGAAGGCTCGCATGGCAAGCAAGGCTTTCACCATAAGCGTGGGTTCTCGGGACAAGGGCATGGTCGCCACGGCGGCGATTTCACTCGCGGTCTGAATCTGACCGAAGCCCAGCGCGACAAGATTTTCGAATTGCGCCATGCCGCCGCGCCAAGCTTGCGCAGCAAAGGCAAGGAAGTTCGCGCCGCGCGCAGTGAAATGCGACAAGTCGCGATGACGGACAAGTTCGACGAGGGCCGGGTAATCGCCTTAAGCAATCAGCTGGCAAAGGCCGAGGCAGAGTTCAACGTGACCCGTCTGCGTCTGACAAACCAGGTCTACAACGTGCTCACTCCGGAACAGCGTAAGCAAGCGGCGGATATGCGGAACCATCGCATCGAACGAGCCAAGGCGGCCGCACCAACGACACGCCCAGCACCGCAAATACAGTAATTTTTTGTGTAGAACGACAACAGCCGCTTGCGCGGCTGTTGTCGTTTACGCGGCGCTTAAACGGTCGACATGCTGCTTAACGAGTACCGGCAGCATCTCTTCAAGGCACTTATGATGACCGAGCGGACATTCACGCTGGAAGCAAGGGCTGCAAACGAGATTCAGGGAGAGGAGCGCAGCGCGGTGACTCAATGGCGGCGTATGTGCCGCGCTTGACGAACCGTAGAGCGCAACGATCGGCCGATGTAGCGCGGCCGCCATGTGCATGAGGCCGGAATCATTGGTCACCACGCAACGCGCAAGTGAGAGCAGGTCCATTGCACCGTAAAGATCGGTCCGACCGCAAAGACTGATGCACGCACCGTTGGATAGGCTCACGATTTCATCGCCGACGGCTTGGTCTTTAGGTGAGCCGAATAACCAAACAGCGACCCCTTGGCTCGCGAGTCGAGCCGCTAAGGCGGCGAAGTGCCGGACGGGCCAGCGCTTGGACGGTCCAAACTCCGCGCCGGGGCACATGGCGACCATAGGCCGTGTGCGATCGAGGCCCAGCCGACTCAGATTCGTTGCAAGATTGTTTTCATCGATTCTTAATGTGCTTGCGCGCAACGGTCGATATGGCGGCGCTTGGGGGGGCTCCGCCAGCTTGGCGTATCGCTCCGCCATTAAAGGCAGCGCTTCTTTATCTAAATGGTGCCGGACATTGAGCAGTCCGTAACGTGCTTCCCCGGTGAAGCCCACACGCTCGGGAATGCCGGCGACGAAAGGGATGAGCGCGGACTTCCAGCTATTGGGCAACACGATGGCGCGATTATAGTGATGCGCTTTGAGCTGCCTTGCGAGCGCCCAGCGCGCACTGAGTCCGAACTCGCCGTGGGCAAATGGCGCATCGATGACCCGATTGATTTCCGGCATGCGCGCCAGCACCGGGCCGGTCCAAGGCGGCGCAATGACGTCGATCTGTAAAGCTGAATTTTGTTCGCGCAGGCGCGCAAACAAGGGTTGCGCCAACAGTGCGTCGCCGATCCAATTGGGCGCGACGATCAGCGTGCGCGAAGAAGCGGGCAGGATCAATGCCCCGTCGGCGGCTTGCCTTTATATTCGTAAACCGCGCCGCAGTAAGGGCAGCGCACCGTACCGAGATCCACGATGTCGAGGAAGACGCGCGGATGCATGGACCACACCGGCGTATTCGGCGTGGGACAGTGCAGCGGCAAGTCCTTTTCGGTGATCGCAATCACTTCATCTTTTTTCTGCAGCTGGGCCATTACTTTTTCCCTTTGCTCGCTTTGGCGGATGCCTTAGCCGCCTTGAATGTACCGACGGGGGTAAGCCAGTCATCGTGCTTCTTGTTCTTGCCCGCGACCAGATCGAAGAAATCCTTTTGCAACTTTGTCGTGATCGGCCCGCGTTTGCCTGCACCGACCTTGCGGCCGTCCACTTCGCGAATCGGCGTGACTTCGGCGGCGGTGCCGGTGAAAAACGCTTCGTCGGCGATATAGACGTCATCGCGCGTGATGCGCTTCGCCTTCACTTCATAGCCTAGATCGGCGGCAAGCGTAATCACGGTTTCACGAGTGATGCCGATAAGGGCGGATGCGACTTCCGGTTCGTAAATGCAGCCGTTCTTGATAATGAACAGGTTTTCGCCCGCGCCTTCGGCCACGAAGCCGTCCACGTCCAGCAACAGACCTTCATCGTAGCCGTGTTCCGTCGCTTCCATATTGGCCAGGATGGAATTGGCATAGGTACCCGAATATTTGGCGCGGCACATCGAGACGTTGACATGGTGACGCGCATAGGAGGAGGTTTTGACGCGGATGCCTTTTTCCAAACCGTCTTTGCCGAGATACGCACCCCAAGGCCACGCCGCGATCGCCACATGAACGGCGGCGCCTTTGGGCGATACGCCCATTTTTTCGGCGCCATAAAAGGCGATCGGACGCAAATAAGCCGATTCCAGTTTGTTTGCCGCCACCACCTGTTTCTGCGCTTCCATCAACTGTTCGCGGGAATACGGGATCTCCATGCGATAAATGTGCGCCGAATTGAACAGCCGATCGGTGTGTTCCTTCAGACGGAAGATCGCGGTGCCTTTGACGGTGTTGTAGGCGCGAACGCCTTCAAAAACGGCCAAGCCATAATGAAGCGAATGGGTGAGGACATGAGTCGTGGCATTGCGCCAGGGCACGAGCTTGCCGTCGTACCAGATCCAACCGTCGCGGTCGGCCATGGACATATCGTTTTTCTCCGGGATTGAACCAACCGCCGCCCGAGCCGCGGTCATGAAGGGGGGATTTTAACGGAAGCCGGCGCCTAACTGGCGTTTTACCCTTGAAACGGCGTTGCCTCGGTTCCGGCCTCTCCGCCTTTTAAGAGAGCAATGCTGCTGGCGGGAGACCGATACTCGATCTATACCCTTATCTATACCCTTAGTTCTCGATTAAGCGTCAGACGATGATCACGGCGCCCTTGCCAAACGTCGGGATATAGGCGTACATGGCATTAATATTATGTCGCGTTGGCCGGCAGTACGGCGTTCCAAAGTGCCAATGTGGCATCGATTTGCTCGGCGACTTCCGTTCTCTCCACTCTTGCATATGCCGCCCCGCTGAGGCGAAGTTTGTGTTGCGATCGTCGGTACAGGCGATATGCATCCGCTACTGAAGTTGCCAATCCGGTTGGGATGAGCTTTAGCGCGCCGGCGATGTGCAGCAACGCGATGTTGCCAAGATTCGCGGTGAGCTCGTAGTGATTGCCGGAATGAGCGAGCACGAGGTATTGCACAATGAACTCGATATCGACCATGCCGCCGCGATCGTGCTTGATATCGAAAAGCGATGTCTTGTTGGGATGGCCTTCAAGCATTTTTTGCCGCATCGCGAGTACTTCACTGCGCAATTTATCGAGGTCGCGTGGTGCAGTTAGCACGTCGCGTCTGAGGGCTTCGAATAGGGCGCCGGTGGCGGCATCGCCGGTGACAAAACGTGCGCGGGTGAGCGCTTGATGTTCCCACGGCCAAGCCGATTCGCTTTGGTATTTTCGGAAAGCCGCGATAGTGTTGGCAAGCAGACCGGCATCGCCGTTCGGACGCAAGCGAAGATCGACGTCGAACAAGGTTCCCGCCGCTGTTACGCTCGACAGCCAAGTATTCATTCTTTGCACGAGACGCGCATAGTTCTCCTGCGCCGCCTCATGCGGATCGTCATAGACGAAGACGAGATCGAGGTCAGAAGCATAACCAAGCTCCTTGCCGCCCAGCTTGCCGTAGCCGATGCCGGCGATGCGGGGCGATGCGATATGCCGATTGCGCACCAGTTTCCAACATTCCTCCAGCGCGACCGCAAGCACAAGATCGGCCGCAAGCGACAAGTGATCAGCGAGTCTTTCAACCGTGAGCAGACCGGCGACATCCTGTGCGAGCAAACGGAATATCTGCGCATGATGCAATTCGCGCATGAGATCCATCTGCCTTTCAGTGTCGCCGTCGTGCGCCGCCATTTCCCGCCGCAAGGTCAATGCAAATTCGCTCCAGTCGGGCGGCGCATGGAGCTGGCGCAGATCGAGCAACTCATCGAGCACGGCCGGGTGGCGCGACAGGTACGTGGCAGCCCAAGTGGATGCGCCTAAGATTTCGGCCACACGGGTAAGCGCTTGAGGACTTTCCTGCAAGAGGGCGAGGTACGCGGCGCGGCGCGTGATGCTTTCCAGAAAATCGATCGCACGTGCGAGTGTCGCATCGGGTGTCGAGGTCCTCGCCGCCGCTTCAATGAAGGCGGGCACCAACGCGTCTACTCGAACTTGACTCTGGTTAGGCAGTGTTTGGTAGCGATGATTCTTGCGGAAACTCTCCAAGCGGGCGAGCGCTGCGGCGATATCGTTGAATCCAAGGGCGCTGAGCCGCGCGCTTGGCCCGTCGTCCGCAGCGTTCGCCGACCACACGCAACTCGATTCGTTGCTGTCCGCGGCTTGTTCGGCAAAAACGTCTTCGAAATGCCGGGTCACCGCCGCACGATGTTGGTCGAGTGCGGCCATAAGCGCCGCCCAGTTCTCGAAACCCATGCTCGACGCAATAAGCGTTTGATCCGGCTCGCTTGCCGGTAGTTGATGTGTCTGCGCATCGTCGAGATATTGCAGGCGGTGTTCAAGCCGCCGCAGAAAAACATAAGCCTGAAGAAGTTCTTCTACTGCCCCTTCGCTCAAAACCCGTTTTTCGCCGAGCACCCTCAGAATCTTCATCGTCGCGCGCGCTCGCAACGAGGAGTCGCGTCCACCGCGAATCAGTTGAAAAGCTTGGGCGATGAATTCGATTTCCCGAATGCCGCCCGGGCCGAGCTTGATGTGGTTGCCCATTTCTCGGCGTGCGACTTCCTGGCGAATCTGCGCATGTAAGGCGCGCACCGCGGCAATGGTGCCGTAATCCAGGTACTTCCTATACACGAAAGGGCTCACCAGTTGCTGGAGTGCCGCGCAACTCGCATCGTCGCCACCTGCCACGACACGCGCCTTGATCCATGCATAGCGTTCCCATTCCCGCCCGTGGGAGACGAAATATTGTTCGAGCGCATCGAAACTACAGGCAACCGCGCCGCCGTCCCCCCAAGGGCGCAGGCGCATATCGACCCGAAAAACGAATCCATCCCCGGTGACGTCGCTAAGTGTCCGGATGATGCGCTGACCAAGTCGAGTGAAAAACTCCAGATTGCTCAGTCTCCGCGGGCCATCGGTTTCGCCGTCGGTCGGGTAAGCGAAGATGAGGTCGATGTCCGAGGACACATTCAGTTCGCGTCCTCCGAGTTTGCCCATGCCGATGACGAGCAGATCCTGGCTTTTATCGGCTGCATCTTTGTCCGCGCCGCGCGGTTCTCCGTGTTGCGTCACGAGTTGCGACCGATGAAAACGATGCGCCGTTTGGAGGGCGATTTCCGCTAGATCACTCATGCTCTGCATGACCTCGTCCAGCGCTGCGGACTGGCCGAGGTCCCGTGCCAGCACGCGCAGTAAGACGCGTTGGCGCAATTCGCGTAAACGGGCTTCGAGTTTGCCTTCTTCCGGGCCAATCTCGCCGAGGAAAGCGCGCATTTGCACGGCGGACCAGGGGCCCTGGGCGGCGGCATGGATCTCGTCCTCGTATGCCGGGTGCGCACTCAATAAACGCTGGGCGTATCGAGAGAAGCGGAGGGCCTCGTTCAAGCTATTCGGGGTTGGCGGCAGGCTGGTCATTGAACTTATGCAGGGAGAGGCTTACAAATCGTTTCCGGATTGCGCCTTGGGACACGGGTAAAATAGCCGTTTGCAACTGTGTAGCAGTGTACGGTTGCTCGCGGAATTAGGCACGCGCTTCGTGTGCCCGCATGAAGCGCACCCAGGAACCAGGATTGGTCAACATCAGCATAGAACGGTCTGCCGCAAAAACGCGAGCGCAAGAGCGGTTGGCACGTTGGCGCGAACAGCGCTGGTATCGCTGGCTGCGCCGCACCGGCTGGGTGTTGGTCGGCCTGTACTTTATCGCCGCGCTAGGCATTCTGGCTGTGCGATTTCTCGTCATTCCGGAAATTCATGAATATCGCGAGGACATCGCCGCCGCCGCATCCCAGGCGACAGGTCTTCGGGTAAGCATCGACGCGGTGAGCGCAGACTGGCATGCGCTGCATCCGCGCGTTCAGATGCAAGGCGTGCGTATTTACGACAAAGAAAATCGGGAAGTGCTTGCATTGCCCCAAGTCCGTGCCGTGATCGCATGGCGATCCGTCTTCCTCCGCTTTATGCATTTTCGCAGTCTCGAACTAGATGGGCTCGACGTCGCTGTGCGGCGCTCCGTGGACGGGAAGATCTACATTGCCGGCCTGGACGCGACGGACCATACGGATACGAGAATCGGCGATTGGGTGCTGGAGCAGGGGAATATCTATCTGCATCAAGCACAAATCACCTGGACGGATGAAAAGCGCAATGCGCCGCCTTTGCATCTGCGCGAGCTCGACCTGTTATTGACGAATGAGGGAAATCATCATCGCTTTGCGATCAGTGCAAAGCCGCCCGCCGAGTTCGCATCCACGATCGACTTGCGCGGTGACCTGCAAGGCAAAAGCGCGGCGCAGTTGCGCGAATGGAACGGTCGTTTCTACGCCAGTTTCGAATATCTCGATCTTGCAGCTTGGCATCCTTGGATCGATTACCCCTTCGAACTGGGTTCCGGGCGTGGCGCCTTGCGCATGTGGCTGGGTTTTGCGCAGGACCGGCTGGTGGAGGCGCACGCCCAAGTTGCGCTCGCGGATGTTTCAGCGCGCTTCGCCAAGCAACTGCCCCGTTTCGAACTGCAGACGGTTCAAGGAGAAGTTGGGGCCCAAGAAAAGCATTTAGGCTTTTCCATTGTCGGTATCGGCAAGCCGGATCTCGCTTATGACGCGTATGCGAAGGGATTGACGCTTGTTTCGCGGGACGGCGTAAAGGTCGCGCCTTCTGACTTTAACGCGCGTTATGAGCCTGCGGACGATGCGGAGGAGGAGCGGGGACAGCTGCGCGCAAACGCCCTCAGCCTGCAACCCTTGGCGAATCTGAGCGAGTATCTGCCCTTGCCCCAAAAATTGCGCACGGGGCTGCAAGAGATCGACCCCAGAGGCCAACTAGAGGACATTGCCATCGATTGGCAGGGCCCTTTCGATGCGCCGCGCACTTATACCGCGCGAGCACGCTTTCAAAAACTGGGGATGCAGCCGTTTAGAGGGATCCCCGGTTTCAGCAATCTCGCAGGCTCGGCCGAAGCGACCGAGAAGGGCGGTCGTATCGTCGTCGACGCGCGCGATAGCGAATTTGAATATGCGCACGCTTTCCCGGAACCGATCCACGCCGACACGGTTTATGCACGTATCGCCTGGCAGATCGAAGACGGTGCGACGAAGCTGCAGTTAGAAAAGGTGAGCGCCGCAAACGCCGACGTGACGGCGAATGTGAATGGAACGGTCAATATCTCGCCCGACGGTCATGCGATGGTGGACTTGCAAGGCACGGGGGACCGTATCCGCGCTGCAGCGATGTATCGTTATATTCCTTATCTCGGTGAAGCGACCACAACGTGGATTCGCGAATCGCTCCCAGCCGGTATGGCCACCGCGATGAAATTCAGAATGAAGGGCGCCGGCAAAGATTTCCCCTACCCAGATCCGAAGACAGGTCAGTTCAAGCTCAGCGCTCAATTGAACGACATGCGCTTGCTTATCGGTGAGGGATGGCCTGCAATCGAAAAAATAGACGGCGATATCGCCTTCGATGGACCAGGAATGACCGTTCGTTCATCGCAAGCGCAATTGATGGGCGCAAAGCTTATCGATGTACGTGCACGAATCGGCGATCTATTTCACCATCAACCCGTATTGCAAGCCGAAGGCGATGCGGAGGCACCGACCAATGAGTTCTTGAAGTTCGTTGCGAATAGTCCAGTCAAGGAAATGATTGGTGGCTTCAGCGAAGACTGGACCGCATCGGGCAATGGCAAATTGCATCTGGCGCTTGATATGAACCTCGCAACAAACAACGCGTCGTTGCGCGGCAATTATGAAATGTTCAACAACAGTCTCGCGCTGGGCGCTGCCATAGCGCGCGATGCAACGATTACCAAGATAAATGGCGCTTTCGACTTCACCGAGAAAAGCGCACACAGCAAAGGAATTCGGGGCCATTTTTTGGGTGGGCCCATCAACTTACAAATCGCCACCCAGCAAGAGGCGATTGTTCTTGCGGGGCAAGGCAGCGCGGACGTGTCTGGTGTTGTGCGCATGACCGACACAGCCATCGCCGATCGCGTGCGGGGCATGATGCCGTATCGATTGATGATCAATACCAAACAGAAGGCGTTGGCAATCGAGTCGAGCCTGCAAGGCGTGAGCATCGATTTGCCGGCCCCGCTTGGAAAATCGGCGCAGGAAGTATTGCCGTTGCGCGTAGAACGCACTTTAAACACTGCGGATCGGCAAAATCTCAATGCGACGCTGGGTAAAGTGCTGCAAGTGCAATCGGTATTACGCAAAGACGGGACGCGCTATGTGCTGGATCGCGCTGGCGTCACAGTCGGCGATATGCCGCTTGCCAAGCCGGACGGGCCTTATGTTGCTTTTGCCGGCCGTTTCGATACGTTGGATCTCGACCAAGCGCTCGCCTTGACCGCGACTAGGCCAGGGGCAGCGACGGCGCCCTCAGGGCCCTCATTAGGGACGGTCGACCTGAAGGCAAACACCTTGATGACCTCTGGGCGCGTTTTCAACGATGTGAATCTGCGCGCACAACTACGAGGAAATACGTGGCGAGCGGATGTTAACGCGCGCCAGCTTGCCGGTGAGGTTTTGTGGCTACCCGAGGGGGCGGGGCTCGTCCGTGCGCGCTTGCAATACTTGATCAATCCGGAGCAGCCGACGTCCTCCCCCAAACACGCCAATACCATTAAGCAGTTGCCTGCGCTCGATATCATCGCCGATAGCTACACGGTGGATGATCACAATCTGGGCCGCCTCGAATTGCAAGCGGTGAATGAGCCGGGACTATGGCGTATACAGCGCGCGTCGATCAGTGCGCCGGAAGGGGTGGCTAGTGTGAGCGGCACTTGGCGCACCGCCAGCGAAAAAAATCCGGAACGCACCAATCTCGACGTCGACCTGCAAATCAACGATATCGGGCGTTACTTGAGTCGGCTGGGCTACATCGAAACCATGTCGCGCGGCGAAGGCAGCTTGAAAGGGCAAGTGAGCTGGCAAGGGCCGCCTTTCGCGCTGGACTTCGGCAGTCTGCAAGGAGAGATTGCTCTCGATGCGCGTAATGGTCAGTTCGTGAAACTCAAACCGGGAATTGGCAAGCTGCTTGGCGTATTAAGCTTGCAATCGCTGCCACGCCGTCTGGTCTTGGATTTCCGCGACGTGTTTAGTGAGGGCTTTGCCTTCGACCGCATTGAAGGCAATGCCACCATTGCGAACGGCATTATGACGACCAAGGATTTGAGCATGAGCGGCACCTCCGCGAGTGTCTCGATAAGCGGCAGCGCCGATTTGCAGCGGGAGACGCAAGAGCTGCACGTACGCGTCATTCCGACAGTCGGCGATAGCGTGGCGACCGCGGCAGGATTGGCTTTGCTGAATCCGCTTGTGGGTGTGGGCGCCTTCCTGACCCAGCGTCTATTTCGGGACCCGATCGGTCAAATGTTCGCGTTTGAATATGCGATCAGCGGTAGTTGGGAGGATCCGAAAGTAGAAAAGCTCGGTGGCCCACCACAAACCGCGCCGGCGACTGCCGGCGCCGCTGCGCCATGAGCGGCCTGTTCAAGGCAGCTGCAATTCAAATGGTCAGCGGCCCTTCGGTGCAAGAGAATTTATCCATGGCTGCAAGCTTGATCGCCGATGCGGTCGCGCAAGGGGCAAACGTCGTCGCTCTGCCGGAATATTTCTGTTTGATGGGAATGACCGAAAGCGACAAGGTCGCCGTGCGCGAAGCGCCAGGCGAGGGACCCATTCAGGATTTTCTTGCGGAGACCGCGGCGAAACACGCTATTTGGTTACTGGGCGGTACGATCCCGCTTGCCTGTCCCGATGCAGATCGCGTGCGAAACAGCTTGCTTGTCTATGACGATCAGGGTCAGTGCGTGGCGCGTTATGACAAGATCCATTTGTTTGGATTCGACAATGGCGTCGAAGTGTACCGGGAGTCCAACACGATCGAAGCGGGCGACAAGCCGGTTGCGGTGCACAGTCCCTATGGGCGCATCGGCTTATCGATCTGCTATGACCTGCGTTTTCCGGAACTGTATCGATCGCTTTTGCCGGTCGAGATGATTGTCGTGCCTTCGGCTTTTACCGCCACGACGGGTCAGGCCCATTGGGACACGCTGGTACGAGCGCGTGCGGTGGAGAATCTAGCCTATGTCATCGCGCCGGCACAAGGCGGCGTTCACGCCAACGGTCGGCGTACGCACGGGCATTCCATGATTGTTGATCCGTGGGGGCGTATCCTCGGCGAATTGCCCGAAGGTGAGGGCGTTGTCGTCGCCGAAATCGACCCCACTTACCAAGCTCGTGTCCGCACAAGTCTACCCGCGCTCGAGCATCGGGTTATCTGAAGGATTTTTTATGCAAACCGATCGCAACACTCTGCAAGCCGCTGCGCATACCCTGCTTCAACCTTATGACCTCGGCGACAAGCAGCTCGCCCAAGTATTCGGGCGTCTCATGCAGCACGAGGTCGACTATGCCGACCTCTATTTCCAATACAGCCGCAGCGAGGGTTGGTCGCTCGAAGAAGGTATCGTCAAGTCGGGTAGCTTCAATATCGATCAGGGTGTCGGCGTGCGAGCCATCAGCGGTGAGAAAACCGCATTCGCTTATTCGGACGAGATTAGTCTGCCCGCCCTAGAAGAGGCAGCCAATGCGACGCGGGCAATCGCACGAGCAGGTGGGGACGGCCGCATGCCTGCCGTGCGACGTGGAGACACATTGGCGCTTTATCACGCCAACGATCCCATCTCGTCTTTGCCGGCCACGGAAAAAGTGAAGCTCCTGGAGCGGTTGGAAAAACTGTGCCGGGCCAGAGATCCGCGCGTGGTGCAAGTGATGGCGAGCCTCGGCGGTGTATATGAAGTCATTCTTATCGCCCGAAGCGACGGTGTCATGGCGGCAGATGTGCGCCCACTGGTTCGCCTATCGGTGCAAGTCATCGCAGAGCAAAACGGTCGGCGCGAGCAGGGCAGCTCAGGTGGCGGTGGACGCGTCGATTACGCTTTTTTCACCGACGCGGTATTGGAGGACTACGCTCAGCGTGCGGTAGACCAAGCCTTACTTAACTTGGAAGCACGGCCAGCCCCCGCGGGCACCATGACGGTGGTTCTCGGCGCAGGCTGGCCCGGAATCCTACTGCACGAGGCGATCGGTCATGGCCTTGAGGGCGATTTCAACCGCAAAGGGTCTTCAGCATTTTCGGGCCGCATCGGTGAACGCGTTGCGGCACCTGGGGTGACCGTTGTGGATGACGGCACGCTGCCGAACCGACGCGGGTCCCTCAACATCGATGATGAAGGCAACCGCACCCAGTGCACGACCTTGATCGAAGACGGCATTCTGCGCGGCTACATCCAGGACAGCCTGAACGCGCGTTTGATGAAGCAAAAAACCACAGGCAATGGGCGTCGAGAATCCTACGCGCACAACGTCATGCCTCGTATGACGAATACGATCATGCTCAACGGCGACAAGGAACCGGCGGATATCATCAAATCGGTGAAGTCCGGCTTGTATGCCGTCAACTTTGCGGGCGGCCAAGTGGATATCACGAGCGGCAAGTTCGTCTTCGCTGCGTCCGAGGCCTACATGATCGAGAACGGCAAAATCAGCTATCCGGTCAAAGGGGCGACCCTCATTGGCAACGGCCCCGATGCGCTCACCCGCGTATCAATGATCGGCAACGACATGGCACTCGATAGTGGCGTGGGGACTTGCGGTAAGGAAGGTCAGAGCGTCCCCGTGGGCGTCGGGCAACCGACGTTGCGATTGGACGGGTTGACGGTAGGCGGCACTGCTTGATGAGCGCCAATC
>DATEOW010000100.1:0-3834 GCA_035273665.1 Burkholderiales bacterium
GCTCTCGGAATGAAAGCGCGTATAGCCTTGCTGTTCCAGCAGTTGCTTCACTTCGACTTCGCTGAAGTTCGCCGGAACTTGAACGGGGAACACCACCATCAGGCGGGTATCCCCGGGCGCACGTCGCTGCAAGTCTTCGTAGATCGAATCGGGCGTATCGCGCCGGACAAGTTGTCCGCAACCTTTGCAATACAGCTTGGCCGCGCGCGCGAACAACAACTTCAAATGATCGTTCAGTTCCGTCATCGTGCCGACGGTCGAACGCGATGTGCGTACGGGATTGGTCTGATCGATGGCAATAGCGGGCGGAATGCCTTCGATAGCATCGACCTGCGGTCGGTCTTGCCGATCCAGGAACTGCCGCGCATAAGGCGAGAAGGTTTCGACGTAGCGACGCTGGCCTTCCGCATACAGCGTATCGAACACCAGCGAAGACTTGCCGGAACCGGAAACACCGGTCACGACGATCAACTCGTTGTTGGGAATGTCGAGACTGAGATTCTTGAGGTTGTTCTGACGCGCGCCGCGAATACGGATGTGGTCTTGGTCGAGTTTTGTGTCGGGCATGCGGGCGTGTAGGACAGTGCGGGAAAAGAAAACGGCGCCCAGATTCCAAGAGCGGGCGCCGAGGGTGTCTATTGTAATGAGTCCTTGCCGCCGTTCTTCAAGGTCCTGATTTACAGCGGCTCTTCTCGGGCCGCGTAACTGCGGTATGGCGCGGAGCACGCAAGCGCCTGATTTGAAAGCGCCAGTTTCATTGGACCAGGCTTATTCCAAAACGTGCTTTGAATATGACATCAGGTTCGTTCGCCGTCCTTGCCGAGGCGGTTATGGTGCTGCTCAATAATAAATATCGATATTCAGGGTGGTGTTATGAAGTTATTCCGGCATGGTCCCGCAGCCGAACTCACAGTTGAGGAGGCGGCGGCGGAAAGCATCGAGGCGGTTGCTGCTTCAAGCAGCGGCGTCGCAGCCGCCGAGTTTCCAGTCATCCGTACTGCAGTGGTCTGCACAATTCTCGTGCTCGCCGCATTCATCATCTATTTGGTCGGCAACTTGATCCGCGAACACAACCTCGCCGGCGCCTACGATCTGGTCGCAGCGACTTTCCACAACCCGATGTTCTGGAGCGCCGTGGCGGTGGGCTTACTCGCACAAGCGATCGACGGCGCACTGGGCATGGCTTACGGTGTGACCTCCACGACCTTCCTGCTGACTGCCGGAGCGACGCCCGCGAGCGCAAGCGCAAGCGTGCATATCGCCGAGCTATTCACCACCGGTGTCTCCGGCATGTCGCACGCGCGTTTGGGGAATGTCGATAAGAAGTTATTCGTGCGGCTGCTGATCCCCGGCATCATCGGCGCGGTGCTCGGCGTCGTTTTCGTTACGCAAATCGACGGCAAAATTCTCAAGCCCTACATCTGCGCCTATCTGGTGATCATGGGCTTGTACATTCTTTCCAAGGCGCTGCGCACTGTGCGTGCGAACAAAAAACAACCGAAACATGTCGGCAAGCTTGCGCTGTTCGGCGGCTTCGTCGATGCATCGGGCGGCGGCGGCTGGGGTCCTGTCGTCACCAGCACCTTGATCAGCAAAGGCAACGATGTGCGCACGACCATCGGTTCGGTGAACTTCGCCGAATTCTTTATCGCGCTGGCGACCGCCGGTTCGTTTGCGTTGCTTGCCGGTACGGGTGTGTGGATCCTGGTTGCGGGCCTGGTGCTCGGCGGTCTTTTCGCGGCGCCCTTCGCTGCGCTGATGACCAGGCACTTGAACTCGCGCGTGCTGATGCTTCTTGTAGGCGTACTAGTAACCGTGGTCAGCGGTTACGGTCTGTGGAAATCGTTGATCGCTTAGAGTCTGCAAGCTTATAAAAAAAGGGCGCCAATCGGCGCCCTTTTTGTTTGGCTAAGATGCTATCTCAAGCAACTTTGCGTTGTTGCCGCGTCCAGCCGCTTTGCATGTCGCTGGGATAACCAGCCGATGTGCGTGCGCCTTCTGTCTTAGGTGCCGGCTTGGCGCGTGCATCGCGACGCGGTGCTTCCGTGCGGTTACCGTTTGCATCGCCGCGATTGCCATTGGCTTCAGCGCGAGGTGCATTGCTGCGCGAGGAACGGTTGCCGTTGGGTTCACTACGCGGCGCACGATTGCCATCGGCCTCAGGCTTGGCGGCATAACCGCGATTGAAATTGAAATCGCCGCGATTGCCATCCGCTTCTTTGGCCGGGGCGCGATTCGCATCCGCTGCGCGGGCACGCCGGGCCAGGCCGAATGAGCCGTCGGTACGCGCGGTCTCTGCACGGCGATGAGCCGGCATTTCACCCGTACGCGCTCTCGCACGCGGCGCATCGCTGCGTTCGCGTCGCGGGGCACGTTGATGCTTGGGCCGCTCACCGGTTGCCGTTTCGTTGACGCTCGGGCGGCTGCGCGCAGGACGCGCTTCTGCACTCGGCGTAACAACGATCGGCGCACCAGGTGCGCTGCCGCGCTCGAAACCTTTGACGACTTCGCGCAACAACTTGCGTTTAAGCACGCGTTCGATATCGCGAATCAAGCCTTCTTCTTCGCGCGCCACGAGCGAAATCGCTTCGCCGCTGGAACCGGCACGGCCGGTACGGCCGATACGATGCACGTAGTCTTCGGGCACATTGGGCAATTCGTAATTCACGACGTGCGGCAGTTCCTGGATATCCAGGCCGCGCGCGGCGATGTCGGTTGCCACCAGCACGCGAACGGCGCCGCGTTTGAAATCGGCGAGTGCGCGTGTGCGTGCGCCTTGGCTTTTATTGCCATGGATCGCGTCCGCTTCGATGCCGCTTTTGTCCAATTGCTCTGCTAGTCGATTCGCGCCATGTTTGGTTCTCGCGAACACCAACACTTGTTGCCAATCGCCTTCGACGATCAACTTGGTGAGCAATTCGCGTTTGCGGGCTTGCTCGACGCTGTAGACCTTTTGCGTGACGAGTTCGGATTCAAGATTGCGGCGCGCGACTTCGATAATTTTCGGATCGCGCAGGAACGAGCTCGCCAGACCACGAATCTCTTCCGAGAAGGTGGCCGAGAAGAGCAGGCTTTGACGTTCTTTGGGCAATGCCGCCATGATGCGTTTCATGTCGTGAATGAAACCCATGTCGAGCATGCGGTCGGCTTCGTCGAGAACGAGGAATTCGACTTTCGACAAATCGACCGTGCGTTGTTGCATGTGATCCATCAAGCGGCCGGGTGTGGCCACGAGAATATCGACACCGCGACGCAGCGCTTCAACCTGCGGACGCATGCCGAGGCCGCCGCAAACCATGGTGGATTTGAGTTTCAGATGCTTGCCGTAAGTGCGCACGCTGTCATTCACCTGTGCGGCGAGTTCGCGTGTGGGGGTAAGAATCAAACCGCGTAAGGGTCTGTTCATCGGGCCCGCACTCGAGTGCATCGTCAGCTGATGCAACATCGGCAACGTAAAGCCGGCGGTTTTACCCGTGCCGGTTTGTGCGGCGGCGAGGACATCGCGGCCTTCGATGATTGCGGGAATGGATTGCGCCTGGATAGGCGTGGCTTCGGTGTAACCCTGCTCTTCAACAGCGCGCAGGATCTCGGCGGCCAAGCCGAGCGTAGAAAACTGAGTCAAAAGAATCTCCTAAGAGAACGCGTTTTGCGTTCAGCGGGGAAACCGCAAGAGGAGTGGCGTAGGGGGATTTCCGTTAAAACGAAATGGCCTACAGCAGAACCGCTTGTTTCCCCAACGACCTGCCGCGATCCATTAGATCGCCGCACCGGTTCGGGCGGGGTACAACATTGAGAGGAATCGGGGGACCGTTCGAGAGAACAACCGCGAGGGGA
>DATEOW010000101.1:0-4087 GCA_035273665.1 Burkholderiales bacterium
AGCGCAGTGGGCGCAATCGTATTTGTGTGCACTCGCGCGACGACCATCAGCTGGAATTGATGCGTCACGAAATGCAGGCTGTTTCGCGTATTCAACAAGCCATCGACGAGAATCGATTACGCGTTTTCGCCCAGCACATCATTCCGGTGATGAAGCAAAACGAAACGGGCGAACATCTCGAAGTATTGGTGCGCATGGTGGACGACGAAGGCCATCTGATTCCGCCCGGTGCGTTCCTCCCCGCGGCCGAACGTTACGGATTGATGGACGAATTAGACCGTTGGGTGATCGCCAATACGGCGAAACTTTGTGCGGAGCATTTCGCCGCGGACGGTTGGAGCCGTCTCAATATGGTTTGCATCAACCTTTCGGCGAAGACTTTGCAGGACAAATCGATCGGTACGTTCATCCTCGATCAGCTGGTCCGCAACGGTGTGCCCTTCAACCGCGTCTGCCTGGAAGTAACGGAAAGCGCCGCGATTGAAAACATCCAGAGCCTGCGCGAGCTTATCCAGTCTTTACGCCTCGAAGGTTTGCGATTCGCGCTTGATGATTTTGGCGTGGGAATGACCTCGCTCGCGCAATTGCGCGACTTACCGGTCGACATATTGAAAATAGACGGCAGCTTCGTCGCGGGCATCGGTCATGACCGCATCAATAGCGCAATGGTCGGTTCAATCCAAAATCTTGCTCGCCTCATGGGCATGAAGACGGTGGCCGAGCGCGTCGAACACCCAGAGGAGCTTGTACATCTACAAGCCTTGGGCGTCGACTATGCACAAGGATATCTGTTCAGCATTCCAGCACCCTTTGCCGAGCTGTTCGCTCAAAAGGAAGACGCGGCGATACGCGCCGCTTGAAATACAATGGCGGTTAACCGCCATGCCCGATCTTTCCTCATCCCTTCCAAACATCGTTGCCGCTGCGCTTTTCGCGCTCGCAGTGCTGCATACCTTTGGTGCAAAGTATTTCAATGCCTTGGCCGACAAATATCCCGCGCACGCGGGGATGTGGCATCTGCTGGGCGAAGTGGAAGCGATATTCGGTTTCTGGGCGTTCCTCCTCGTGCTGTTCCTCGCGCTTTATGGCGGGGCGAACGCAGCGGTTCAGTATCTCGACTCCCGCACCTATACCGAGCCGATGTTCGTCTTTGTCATCATGGTCATCGCGGCGTCCCGGCCCATCCTGGTGGCCGCCGGGTCGCTGACGCGCTTTCTCGCACGATTGCTGCCGGTCAATGAGGGCATATCGCTCTTCTTCGTTGCGCTCGTCTTCATTCCGTTGCTCGGTTCTTTCATTACTGAACCGGCCGCGATGACGCTTGCTGCCTTACTGCTGCGCGACCGCTATTACCGAGCCGGGCTTTCATCTCGCCTGCAATATGCGACGCTCGGCGTGTTGTTCGTCAACGTTTCAATCGGCGGCACGCTTACGCCTTTCGCGGCGCCACCGGTCCTGATGGTGGCAGGCGCCTGGGGCTGGGACCTGGCGTATATGTTGAGTAACTTCGGATGGAAGGCGGCGCTCGCCGTATTCGTCAATGCCGCTGCGCTGAGCATTCTTTTTCGCAAGGAACTGCAGCAACCGCGCGAGGCATCTCCTATTCAAAAGCGCATGCCCTTCAGCTTGGTGCTCGTGCATCTCGCTTTTCTGACGGGCGTCGTTGTGTTTGCACATCATCCGGTCGTCTTCATGGGCTTGTTTCTATTTTTTCTCGGTGTGGTTAGCGCGTATGAACGCTTTCAATCGCCCCTCATCTTGCGCGAAGCATTGTTAGTTGCCTTCTTCCTTGCCGGATTAGTCACCTTGGGCGGGTTACAAAAATGGTGGCTGCAACCTTTGTTGCAGGGAATGAGTGTCGAGACTGTCTACTTCGGCGCGGCCGCGCTCACCGCCATCACCGATAACGCGGCGCTGACTTATCTGGGTTCGCTCGTGCCGAATTTAAGTGAAGACTTCAAGTATTCGCTCGTCGCGGGTGCGGTGGCGGGCGGCGGCTTGACCGTCATTGCAAACGCTCCCAACCCCGCCGGCTACTCGATTTTGCGTGGACAGTTCGAGGGCGAATCCATCAGTGCTTTAGGCTTGCTTGCTGCGGCCCTGCCGCCGACGCTCGTTGCGTTAATCGCGTTCCAACTTTAAAGCGTGATGCCGCGATAGCCGATCGCGCGGGAAATGCGATCGGCGGTTTCCTTTACCAGATTCGCCCATTGCGGCTTTAGCCGCTCGGCCGGCGCCGAGACAGACAATCCCGCGATCAGCATGCCCGTGTCGTCACGGATGCCGGCGCCGATGCATCGCACTCCCAGTTCCGCTTCTTCATTGTCGAAAGCCACGCCTTCCTTGCGCACCTTGGCGATTTCTTTTTCCAATGCGCTGAGGGTGGCGATGCTGTTCTTAGTCGAGGCCGGCATCTTGGTGCGTGCCGCATACGCCTTCAGCCCCTCTGGCCCGTCCTCCAACAAGAAAAGCTTGCCTACTGCCGTGATGTGTAGCGGGGCGCGCTCGCCGATGATATTGACCACGCGCATCAATTGCCGTCCGCTGGAGGACCGTTCGATATAAACGATTTCGTCGTCACGGCGCACGGAGAGGTTCACCGCCTCGTGCGTCTCGCCATGCAATTCGCGCATCAGCGGCAAGGCGTGCTCGCGCACACTGATCCGGGATTTGACGAGGTTGCCTAGTTCCAGCAGACGCATACCGAGGCGGTAGCTGCCTTGATCCACGCGTTCCACCATATGGTCGTTGACCATTGCGGTCAGGATGCGATGCGCGGTGGAGGGATGCAATTCAGCGCTGGTGGCCAAGGTTTTAAGGCTCACCACGTTCGGCGAACGGGCGAGCACATCCAGAAGCTTCATCATTCTTTTGATGACTTGGATGGAATTCTTGGATTCTTTGTCGCTGTCGGCCACGCGGCCCCCGCTTTTTAGCTAGACGAAATTCTACACCGCGATCCGGAAAAGGCGGCGAGAGGCCGTTCGAGCGTAGAATGCGGCAGCGTCTCGGCGCGTGAATTCCAATAGAGGAGGGAGAAAGTATGAGCACGGCAGCGCAAGAAACAGGAAAACTCGTTTTGCGTCTCAGCGTGGGCATTCTGGTCCTGCTGCATGGGATCTCGAAGCTCCAAAACGGTATTGAACCGATCATGGGGATGGTTACCGGCATGGGGATGCCCGCAGAGTTGGCTTACGGCGTCTATATCGGCGAAGTGCTGGCGCCTATTTTGGTCATCATCGGTCTCTGGACGCGCCCGGCAGCGCTCATCATGGTCGTCAACATGCTGGCGGCGGTTTATTTGGCCCATATGCCGCAATTGGCTAGCTTGAATGAGAAGTCAGGGGGCTGGGCCTTGGAACTTCAGGGTATGTTCCTTTTCAGCGCCCTGGCCGTAGCGCTCCTCGGCGCGGGCCGTTACAGCCTCGGCGGCGCAGAGGGCAAACTCAACTGAGCGTTTTGCACTCGACAAAAAGCCCGGACAGTTCCGGGCTTTTTGTTTGGAAAACAGCCGATTGAATTTTGCTCGCAACTTCGGCACCGGCCAGCTCGAAGACAGTCGCAGTTAATCCACCGTTAGGGCGCAATTACCAGTTCTGGCATGTTGGAAGCGGCATCGCGCGAGCGTATCTTAGCCCACAGGGCGCCTGGTATTCCGCTCGTGACGCCCAAACTCAATACCTGCTGTCCACGCGCTTTCTCTGCCTGCACATACGCCGTCACATCGAACTCATACCAAGCGAAAGTCGTGCTGCCGTTCGTCGTTACCCCCGATAGCACGGCGCCCATCGGCGGTCGGTTGTTCCAATTGACGCCGCTCTCCGACCAGGTCGTATCGGCCACCCACCGCGCGTTCAACGCAACGCCACCGCCCGTATTGTTTTGTTTGATGTTCAAGCGCAATGTGGCTTGGCCCACGCTACTTGCCTGAGAGAGATCGAATTTCAGATAAGTATGTCGCGTCCCGCCGCTTCCACCTCCCTTTGCGTGCATTTCGCGTGCACTGCCGTAGTTGGTTCCGGCATTACTGCCGTCACGCACATGGGCATCTGCCACAGGCCGCAGGCGTAGGGTCGTACCGCCGCCG
>DATEOW010000102.1:0-39122 GCA_035273665.1 Burkholderiales bacterium
GCCTGTTCATGTTCGGAATCGCGGCGTGCCGCGAAGCGTTGACGCAGAAAAGTTAGGGGGCTAGCCATGTGGGGCAAAGTCGAAATTGGATTACGTTTTAATGGTTAGGCTCGGCGACTAGGCCGGGCGAACGCTGAATGATCGCCTATGGGGGACTTTCCCTCTCGGAAATCCACGCGCTCCTGCGGAAAATAGCATGGCGGCGGCCGGGCTTAAACGATGTATGAGCAATGATTTTTCGGTCTTGCAACAAATGTCGGGAGAAAGGACCGCGATAGGTCCGAAAATCACTTACTTGCCGTGCCAGTCTTTGCTGTGCTGCGCCGCGCTAACCCCTAAAATACCGCCTTAAGCGATCCAATAGGAGCTGTCGTGAGAGATGAAACAACGCTAGTTCACGCCGGGCGCCATCCGGAACGGTTTGAAGGGGCGGTGAATCCCCCTGTATTTCATGTCTCTACCATCCTATCGCCGACCCTTGACGACTGGGAGCGCAAGGCGGCGGATCGCGCTAAGGAGGTCCCCGGGACCTATTACGGGCGGGGTGGAACCCCAACTACGGAAGCATTGCAGGAAGCTTTGGCCGCGCTAGAGGGCGCTTACCGGTGCGTCGTTTATTCATCTGGCTTGGGCGCCTGCACCGGCGCGTTGATGGCCTACCTTGGACAAGGAGATCACGCGCTCATCGCTGACAGCGTTTATGGGCCGACGCGAAATATGGCAATGCGTTTGCTCAAACGCTACGGTGTCAGCACGACTTTCTATGATCCGTGTATCGGATCCGGCATCGAACGCTTGATTCAAGCAAACACGAAAGTCGTGTATGTCGAATCGCCAGGTTCCCTTACTTTCGAAGTGCAAGATATCCCCGCTATTGCAGCCGCCGCCCATCGCCGTGGTGCGACGGTCATTATGGATAACACATGGGGAACGCCGCTGTACTTCAAGGCTTTCGACCACGGCGTCGATGTATCCATTCAGGCTGCGACAAAGTATGTCGTTGGACACTCGGACGCCATGTTGGGAACCGTCAGTTGCACGAAAGAGGCGTGGCCTCAACTGAAGTCCACTCATTACGATCTGGGGCAGACAGCCGGACCGGACGACGTATACCTCGCGCACAGGGGTTTGCGCACAATGGCTGTGCGCTTAAAGCAACATTGGGAAACGGGTGTGCAACTGGCCGAATGGCTGAGTGCGCGGCCGGAAGTCGAAAAAGTGTTGCATCCGGCTTTACCCGGCGATGCGGGCCATGCGATCTGGAAGCGTGATTTCAGAGGGGCATGCGGTTTGTTCGGCGTCGTGCTGCGCCCCCTAGACAGGCGAGCGCTCGCCGCTTTCATTGATGGCCTCCAATTTTTCGGACTGGGCGCGTCTTGGGGCGGCTATGAGAGCCTCATCATGCCCTTCGAGCCGGAACGCACCGTCGTGCAGTGGCCGTATAAGGGCACATGCGTGCGCCTTCATGCAGGTCTTGAGCATGTGGAGGACTTGCGGAAGGACCTTGAGGAAGGCTTTAAACGTTTGAAAGCTTGAGGAGGGCGTGATGAGACTGATGCTATTTTTGCTTGTTTTATTGACTGCGGTGCCTACGTGCGCGGTCGAGTTGCATGGCGTGCAGTTTGAGGAACGAGTGCAACTCTCGCCGACATCGCCAGAACTCATGTTGAACGGCTTGGGTGTTCGCAAAATCGTTTTCATCAAGGTTTATGTCGGCGCGCTCTATGCGCCGCAAAAAACCAGCAATGCGACAGACATCATCAACAGCAATGCTCCGCGTCGTGTAGCGATGGCACTGCTACGCGACGTCTCCGCAAAGCAATTCAGCGAGGCGTTGAATGATGGGCTTCAACAGAACCATAGCGCCCAAGAGTTGGAACGGCACAAGGCGCAGATCGACGAACTACTCGCATTGATGATGTCGTTGAACGAGGTCAAAAAAGGGGATGTCGTTCGGGTCGACTATCTGCCCGACCTTGGTACGCGCGTGCAAGTTAACGGCGAAAATCGCGGCAAAATTATCCCTGGCCCCGACTTGTATCGAATGCTGTTACGCGTCTGGCTCGGCGAAAACCCTGTTGACGCGGGGTTGAAGCAAGGCATGTTGGGCGGTTAACTGGCCTCGCGCGATGCGCGCTTGCGCTCGTGTTCTTTCAAGTAACGCTTGCGTAGACGAATGCTCTTTGGCGTGATTTCCACTAATTCGTCATCGGAAATAAACTCGACGGCGTACTCCAAACTCATCTGAATTGGCGGCACCAGGCGTACTGCTTCGTCCGTACCCGAAGCGCGCACATTCGTTAGCTGCTTGCCTTTAATCGGATTGACCACCAAGTCATTGTCCCGGCTGTGAATGCCGATAATCATGCCTTCATAGACAGGATTTCCCGGCGAGCTGAACATGCGGCCGCGATCCTGTAATTTCCACAACGCATAAGCGACTGCTTCACCGTCATCCTGACTGATGAGCACGCCATTGCGCCGTTCGGCCATCTCGCCGCCCTTAATGGGGGCGTATTCGTCGAAGATGTGGCTCATCAAACCGGTCCCGCGCGTCAGCGTCATGAATTCGGATTGAAAGCCGATTAATCCACGTGCTGGAATGCGATATTCGAGACGGACCCGGCCTTTCCCATCGGATTGCATATCTGTGAGATCGCCGCGGCGGCGGCCGAGCTCTTCCATTACCGCGCCTTGATTCACCTCTTCTACATCCACAGTGAGCAATTCGTACGGTTCATGTTTCTCGCCATCGATCTCTTTCAGTACCACGCGCGGCCGCGATACGGCTAATTCGTAGCCCTCGCGGCGCATATTTTCCAAAAGAATTGTCAGATGCAATTCTCCGCGACCGGAAACTTCAAACACGGTTTCGTCGCCGGTATCGTTTACCCGTAGCGCGACGTTCGCTTTCAATTCGCGCTCCAGCCGTTCACGCAATTGACGGCTAGTGATGAATTTGCCTTCGCGACCGGCAAGCGGTGAAGTGTTCACGCAAAAATTCATCGTCAATGTCGGCTCATCCACGCGCAAAAGCGGTAGTGCGTCCGGATGGTCGGGGTGGCAAACGGTCGAACCAATGCCGATTTCTTCAATGCCGTTGATCAGTACGATATCGCCCGCAATGGCTTCATCCACGATCGTTCGGTCAAGACCGTAAAATTTCAGCACTTGATTGACCCGCGCTTTGATCGGCGTGGACCCCGGTCCGTTTAAAACAATCACGTCCTGTAGCGGTTTAACGCGGCCGCGGCTGATACGGCCAATGCCGATTTTGCCGACATAGCTGGAATAGTCGAGCGAGGAAATCTGCAATTGCAGCGGCCCCTCAGACGTATCTTCGCGCACAGGCACATGTTCGATGATGGCCTGGAACAGCGGTTTCATGTCGGCGCCAGGTTTGTCCGCCTCAAGCATGGCAAAGCCGTTCAACGCCGACGCGAAGACCACCGGAAAATCCAGTTGCTCTTCCGTCGCGCCCAGCTTGTCGAACAAATCGAAGGTTGCGTTGATGACGTAATCGGGCCGGGCGCCCGGACGGTCAATCTTGTTGACGACGACGATCGGTTTGAGTCCAAGCGCAAGCGCTTTGCGCGTTACAAAGCGTGTTTGGGGCATGGGACCCTCAACCGCATCGACCAGTAGCAACACGCCATCCACCATCGATAGCACGCGCTCAACCTCGCCGCCGAAATCCGCATGTCCGGGCGTGTCGACGATATTGATATGGGTACCTTCGAACTCGACTGCGCAGTTCTTCGCGAGAATAGTGATGCCGCGTTCTTTCTCGAGATCGTTGCTATCCATGACCCGCTCGGCGACCTGTTGGTTGTCGCGGAAGGTGCCGGACTGTTTCAATAATTGATCTACGAGAGTCGTCTTGCCATGGTCGACGTGGGCGATGATGGCGATATTGCGTAAGGCGCGGGACATGATGGGGTGATGGGGCTGCGGCGGGAAAACCGATGATTTTAGCAGGTCGGAGCCACTTTTCTGCGTTCGTTTCCAGCTTTATGCGACCGTTGACGGCAATAGCGCACGCGCATATGTTCTTCGGCATATGGAAACGCCGTGTTTTGATGCCGTTTTGCCGACGCCATTTGGGGCGTTCGGTATCTTTACCGTCGGCGACGTGATCGCGGAAGTTGTTTACCTGCCACCAGGGACGCCGGCGCTACCGGCGCGGTCTGCCGTGGCAGATGAAGCGGTTCACCAAATCGGCCGATATCTGAACGACCCCGACTACCGCTTTCAATTGCCGCTTCGGCCGGCCGGCACGCCCTTTCAGCAACGCGTATGGGATGAGATCTCTAAAATTCAACGTGGCCGGGTTCATCGCTACGGCGATTTGGCCAAGCGCCTCGCGTCAGCGCCCCGCGCGGTTGGGCAAGCTTGCGGTGCAAATCCGTTCCCGCCCCTGATTCCTTGCCACCGCGTTGTCGCAGCAGCGGGGATTGGCGGATTTGCCAATCAGCGCGACGGATTTCTTATTGCGTCGAAGCGCTGGTTACTTGCCCATGAGGGTTGTCCGCTTTGAGTGGCGTATTGAGTGCCGAGGACAATGCGCTCCTGGACGAATTTTGCGATCGGCTGTGGTTGGAAGACGGTTTATCGAAAAACACACTTGAAGCGTATCGACGCGACTTGCGTCTTTTCGGTGTTTGGTTAAGCGTGCGCGGGCAGGCGCTACTGAATGCTGATGAGTCCGATATGCAGGCCTATCTTGCTCATCGTCATCAAGCCGAGAGCACGCCGCGCGTAAGCACGCAAGCGCGTCTCCTCTCCAGTTTCAAGCGTTTTTATCGTCATGCGTTGAGAGAGCGGCGCATCGCCCAGGACCCGACCCTACGCATTGACACGCCTAAGCGCGTAAAGGGGCTGCCCAAAACGCTGTCGGAGAAAGATGTCGAGAAATTGATATCTGCGCCTGATATAGCGACCGCGATGGGTTTGAGGGACCGCGCCATGCTGGAGGTTCTTTATGCGACCGGGCTGCGTGTGTCCGAATTGGTCAGGCTTAGTGTGACCGAAGTCAATGTTTCGATGGGAGTCGTCCGCGTCTTCGGCAAGGGCAGCAAAGAACGTCTGGTGCCGCTCGGCGAGGAGGCCCTGCATTGGATTGGGCGCTATATGGAGATCCGCGCTGGTTTATCGAAGCGTCATCAAAGTAATGCGCTATTCATCACCGCGCGAGGAGGTCCGATGACGCGACAGGCGTTTTGGTATCTGATCAAGCGTTATGCGCAAACCGCCGTTCCAAACATCACTTTGTCACCGCACACATTGCGACATGCGTTCGCTACACATTTGCTCAACCATGGCGCCGATTTACGCGTGGTCCAAATGCTGCTGGGACACGCTGATATATCGACCACCCAGATTTATACTCATGTGGCGCGAGAGCGGTTGAAACAGCTTCATGCCGTTCATCATCCGCGAGGCTGAGCAAGCCTTGAGCGCTCGATGATCAAACCCACTTGCCGCACATCTTTGAGAATCCCTAACTTCGCGAGGCTGATCTTCACCCATGGGGCGCCAAACTCGTGCAAGAGCATGTCGGCAATGAATTCACCCATCTCTTCCACTAGGCCGAATCGCCGACTCTTCAGTTCGTCCTGCAAGCGTTGCACGACGACGGCATAGTCGATGGTGTCTGCGACCTTGCCCGATTTCGCAGCGACGCGGTCAGGCAGACCGATATCCAGGTCGATGGATATCGGCTGAGTCACTACCCTTTCGCGCTTGTAGATGCCGACTTGCGCGTCGACGCGCAAGTCCCGCAGGAAAATCACATCCATGGATTTCTCGTTTGAAATGCCCATTGGGCTAAAATCGCGCCACTTTAGACCGGCCGGCAATGTGATCGACGCAACCTTCATTCTAACCGCGTACCTCATCGGTTCGCTTTCCTTTGCGGTAATCGTCAGCAAAGCCATGGGCTTGCCGGATCCACACGACTATGGCTCTGGAAACCCGGGGGCGACGAATGTGCTGCGTACCGGCAACAAGCTAGCGGCTATATTGACTTTGGTCGGAGATGGCGCAAAGGGCTGGCTCGTCGTCTTGGCGGCCGAGCACTTCGGCGGGCGTTTCAATCTAAGCGATCTAACGATTCCGTTGGTGGTCTTGGCGGTTTTCCTTGGCCACCTCTTTCCGATTTATTTTCGCTTCCGCGGTGGCAAGGGCGTTGCCACCGCGGGTGGGATTTTGTTCGCGATCGATTGGCGAATCGGTCTCGCTACATTGACGACTTGGCTGATCATCGCCTTCTTCTTTCGCTATTCATCCTTGGCCGCGCTCGTAGCGGCGATTTTTGCGCCGCTCTTTTACGTTCTGATATTTGGCTTCGACGCGTTTTTCCCTTCCGTTGCGCTCATCGGACTGCTACTCATTTGGCGTCATCGCGAGAATATCCGGAAGTTACTAGAGGGCACTGAAAGCCGTCTTGGCGCGAAAAGGACAGAGCGCGTTTAGCGCTATTGGGCGAGGGAATGCAAATCCCAGCGCGGATGCACACTGAAGGCGTAATTCCGAGGTGTTGCGTCTTTTAAGCGCATGGCGCCAGCGAGGGCGATCATCGCGCCGTTGTCTGTGCACAAAACCGGCTCGGGGAAGAAAACATCGAAGCCATCTGTCAACGCGGCGCTTTGTAATGCCGCTCGCAATTGCTTGTTTGCACCGACCCCACCCGCAATGATCAATCGCGCGCATGCAGTTTTCCTCAAGGCGGCCCGGCATTTACTCACCAGCACATCAACCGCGGCATCCTGAAAGGCGCGGGCCACATCGGCTCTCGTCTGCGGGTTTGATGGTTCCGTGCGTAAAAGCGTGAGCACGGCTGTTTTCAACCCACTGAAGCTGAAATCTAGGTCGCCGCTGTTGAGCATCGGTCTGGGCAGTTTGAAACGGTCGCTTCTTCCGTGCTCCGCAAGCTCGGAAAGGGCCGGACCGCCCGGATACCCCAACTCCAACAGTTGCGCGGTCTTGTCGAAGGCTTCGCCTGCTGCATCATCCAGCGTTTCCCCTAACAGGTGATAGTCACCAAGACTTCGCACCTCCATGAGTTGGGTGTGCCCGCCGGACACGAGTAAGGCCACAAACGGAAATGACGGAGGCTGTTCCGACAGGAGCGGCGAAAGAAGGTGCCCTTCAAGATGATGGATGCCAATGGCGGGAATATTGAGAGCGAAAGCGAGCGAATTGGCTACGCTGGCACCCACGAGCAGCGCGCCGGCGAGACCTGGGCCCTGGGTATAGGCGATAGCGTCAAGCGCTTGTAGCGTGGTGTTGGCAGACGCATTTACCTGTCGGATTAAAGGAAGGATGCGTCGGATGTGGTCTCGGGATGCAAGCTCCGGTACGACACCGCCGTAATCGGCGTGCATTGCAACTTGGCTGTGGATGGCGTGCGCGAGCAGCCCTTCGCCGGTACTCACCAGTGCGACCCCCGTTTCGTCGCAAGAAGTCTCGATGCCCAGTACGAGCCTGCCTGCTTTTGCGGAAGATGCAGCTTTTTCCATCAATGAAGAGTATGCGAGAAAATGCCCACCCTATAAGTGCCTGTTTTTCCAGGGCCGCACCGGTTATTTGCCCGGCGGTTGCCCTTGTATAGTTTCGCAGCGCTGGGCTATACTCCCGGGCTTTCCATGACACCCCTCCGGGAGCCGTTTTTCAATGCCCAGCGTTCGCGTCAAAGAGAATGAACCATTTGAAGTGGCCATGCGCCGTTTCAAGCGTACAGTCGAGAAAACTGGCTTGCTCACCGAACTTCGCGCTCGCGAGTTCTACGAGAAGCCCACCGCAGAGCGCAAGCGCAAGCTTGCTGCCGCGGTAAAGCGGCATTACAAGCGTCTGCGTAGTCAGATGCTGCCGCCGAAGATGTACTAAGAAGAACAAGACCCCCACCGCAAGCACCGCACTCACGGCGACAGGATCGTGTCGATCCGCCGCCGTGCTTTGTTTTTGGGAAGCCATGTCGCTCAAAACACGCATCACCGAAGACATGAAGAACGCCATGAAGGCGAAGGACGCTCGCAGACTCGGCGCGGTGCGGCTGTTACTGGCCGCCATGAAACAACGCGAGGTGGACGAGCGCATCGAATTGAGCGATGGGGACGTGCTGACCATCATCGAGAAGATGCTCAAACAACGGCGCGATTCCATCGCGCAATATCAAACGGCGGGGCGCCAGGATCTGGTCGATCAAGAAAATTTCGAGGTGGAAATCCTCACGGCGTATATGCCTCAGCAAGCAACGGAGGCAGAAGTAGCCGCCGCGCTTGAACAAGCGGTACAAAGCACAGACGCGAAATCCATGGGCGACATGGGTAAAGTCATGGCTGCATTGAAAACTTCTTTGGCTGGTCGCGCCGATATGGCGAAGCTTTCTGCCATGGTCAAACGACGGTTATCGGCCTAAGGCCTTGCGTCGCGGCCATAATGACCTATAAACATTCCAAGGCGCGCAGACAGTAAGGCAGCGCTGCAGCAACAGGGGGTAAGGCATGGGTGAGGCGGTACTTTGCAGCGCTGATCCGTGTCACCTAAATTCCGGAGGAGAGGAGTAGCCGGAACAACTAGCTTGCCGCGTGCGGCGCTTCTTTGGTTCCGGACTTGATGATTTCCGAATCGTTCAAGCAAGACTTACTCAATCGCATCGACATTGTCGATGTCATCCACAGTCGAGTGCCGCTAAAAAAAGCGGGCGCGAACTGGACGGCGTGCTGCCCCTTTCACAACGAAAAAACACCCTCATTTACGGTAAGTCCGTCCAAGCAGTTCTATCACTGCTTCGGTTGTGGCGCGCACGGCAATGCTATCGGCTTTTTGATGGAGTATGCAGGCCTGGGCTATGTGGACGCGGTACAGGATCTAGCACAAAGCGCCGGCATGAAAATGCCGGAGCAGCAAAGTGGCGAGCGCTTCAAACAAAAAGACGGCCCGGATCTTTACGATCTCATGCAGCGGGCGGCCCAGTATTACCGTGATCAATTGAAGAACTCTGCGCGCGCCATCGACTACCTTAAGGGTCGCGGCTTAAGCGGCGGCATCGCGGCGCGCTTCGGCATAGGTTATGCCCCGGCCGGTTGGCAGAATCTCTCGAATGTTTTTGAGCGTTACGACGATAGAAGCTTGCTCGATTGCGGCTTAGTCATTGAAAACGACCAAGGCAAACGGTATGACCGCTTTCGGGACCGGGTGATGTTCCCGATCCTGAATCAGCGTGGTTCGGTCATTGGCTTCGGCGGCAGGGTGCTGAGCGGTGAGGATAGCGGCCCCAAATATATGAACTCGCCGGAAACGCCCCTTTTCGAAAAAGGGCGCGAGCTGTACGGCTTAACGCAGGCTCGTCAGGCCATACGAGAGGCAAATCGAGTGCTGGTCGTCGAGGGCTATATGGATGTTGTGGCGCTTGCACAGCATGGCGTTGAGAACGCAGTCGCCACGCTTGGCACAGCAACGACGCCGATTCATGTGCAAAAGCTCATGCGACTGGCGGATGAAGTCGTATTTTGTTTTGACGGTGATGCAGCTGGGCGCAGAGCAGCATGGCATGCGCTGGAGGTGAGCCTCGAGTCTCTGGCGGACAAGAAGGCCCTTAAGTTTCTATTTTTGCCTGCCGAACATGATCCGGATAGCTTTGTGCGCGAGTTTGGCGCGGAGCGCTTTGATCAACATATTCGCGAAGCACAGCCACTGTCGGCCTTCATGCTCGATCACCTTCGCAAGCAGGCCGACCTCGCTACGATCGAAGGGCGCGCAAAACTCGTCGCTGAAGCAAAGGGCTTTCTCAAGCGGATCGCTGCCCCTGGGCTGCAGTTGCAATTGGTCAAAGCATTGGCGCAGATGGCGAACATGGAGCAAATCGAGGTCGCCAGACTTACGGACATCCGCTTGGCAGCGACCTATCAACGCCTCGCGCCCAAAAATCCAGCCAGAACAGGGGCTGACAATCGCCTGGAGCGAGAGCTTTTGCGTTGCGTGTTGGCGCAGCCGGAACTCATCTCTCGTGTCGATATCGAACTGCTGGATTTAAGTCGCCCCGAAGGGCGCACGCTCACGCACCTCGCCGATATCCTCCAGGAAAGCTTGGATATATCACCCGCATTGTTATGTGAGCGGTTTCGGGGCAGCGAGCACGAAAAGCTGATTAACGAGTTGCAAGCCGAGTTGATGAAAGTATCGACTCCCGACGGCGATCTAGAAACCGTGTTCGCCCATAGTTTGGAAGCGCTACAAGATCGCCGTCGCCGCGCTCGCCTCGCCGAGCTGGAGGCCAAAATCAATGCGGGGCAGGCGAGTCGCGAGGAAAAAACCGAATTTGGCACGCTCAGTTCCCACCGACGTAAAACAGAGCTTGCTTCCGGGGCGGGAGCCCCCACCTGATGTGCTAGAATAGCCGGCTTTTTTTGCGGGCTATTTCGCTAACCGCAATTGTCTGATCTGGGGATTATTCATGGCAACACCAAAAACCAAGGCTAAACCGAGCGCCAAGGCGAAGGCCAAGCCCGTCGCCAAATCTCGCGCGGTCGTCAAGGCGAAATCGGCGCAGGCTAAAGCAAGCGTTAAAAACGCGCGCGCTTCCACAGCGAAAGCCAAAAAACCCGTCGCGAAAAAACCCGCGGCCGGCTCAAAGACCGCAGTAAAGACGAAGCCTGTCAGCAAACTGAAAAAGCCGGTTAGCGCAAAGGCGGTTAAACCGGTCGCCAAGGCCAAAGCGCTTCCGGTAAAGAAGGCGGTCGTCGCGAAGGCGCCTGCAAAAGAAGCGAGCAAAGCCCGTGTCGAAGCGAAGCCCGCGAAGGCGATACCCGTCGAGAAAAAGCCCGCTGCCGTAGCGCCGGAAATCGTTCCGGTCCCGAAACCCGAAGGCAAGCTCAAGGTCAATCGCGCTAAGGCGCGCGAGGCCGAACGCGCGTTAATCGCTCGCGCAGACCAAAAGCCTGAGGATGCGGAGCTGCGCCGTACGCGCCTGAAGAACCTCATCAAACTCGGCAAGGAACGCAGTTTCCTGACCTATGCCGAAATCAACGATCACTTGCCGGACGTCGTGGACGCGGAACAGATCGAATCGATGATCTCGACCTTCAACGACATGGGTATCCAGGTCTATGACGAAGCGCCGGACAGCGAAACATTGCTCATGTCCGAAGCCGCTCCGACCGCTGCCCGCGATGAAGATGCCGAAGAAGAGGCGGAAGCTGCCCTGGCGACGGTCGATCCTGAGTTCGGTCGCACAACCGACCCCGTGCGCATGTATATGCGTGAGATGGGTTCAGTCGAACTTCTGACGCGTGAAGGCGAGATCGAAATCGCCAAGCGAATCGAGGATGGCCTCAAGCATATGATCCAGGCGATTTCTGCCTGCCCGACCACTATCGACGAAATCCTCGGGATGGCCGACAAAGTGGGTCGGGAAGAAATGCGTATCGACGAATTCGTCGATGGGGTGATCGACCCGAATGCAGTTGAGGCGCCTCCTGCGCCGCCTCCCCAGATCGTCGACGATGCGGACGATGACGAAGATGACGAAGCAGAAGGCGACGGTGACGACGGCGGTGCCGCGCTCGCCGCTAGCCTATTGCAGCTGAAAGAGGATGCGCTCGCGATTTTCAACAAAATTCATAAGCTGCATGACAAGGCGAAAGCTGCTCTGCAGAAATATGGACATCGCGCCAAGGAATATACGAGCGTGCGCGACAAGATCAGCGAAGAGTTGCTATGCATCCGCTTCTCTGCCCGCATCATCGAACGCCTGTCGGAACAAGTGCGCGGCATGGTCGATGAAGTGCGTCGACATGAGCGGGAAATTCAGCATTTGAGCGTCGTCAAAGGCACGATGCCGCGCCCGCACTTCATCAAAGTGTTTCCGGGCAACGAAACCAATCAGCGCTGGGTTCGCAACGAAATTGCCGCGGAACATCCCTATTCGCAAATGTTGGCGCGTGTGGAACCGAACATTCTGGAGCAGCAGCAAAAGCTTTTGGATATCCAGAAAAAGATCGGTATCCCGCTTAAGGATCTGAAAGAGATCAACAAGCAAATGTCCACAGGGGAAGCCAAGGCTCGTCGCGCCAAACGCGAAATGACCGAAGCAAACTTGCGTCTAGTAATTTCCATCGCGAAGAAATACACCAATCGTGGATTGCAATTCCTCGATCTCATCCAAGAGGGCAACATCGGTTTGATGAAGGCTGTGGACAAGTTCGAATACCGCCGCGGCTACAAATTCTCGACTTACGCCACATGGTGGATTCGCCAAGCGATCACGCGTTCGATCGCCGATCAAGCGCGCACGATTCGTATCCCGGTGCACATGATCGAAACGATCAACAAGATGAATCGTATTTCGCGTCAAATCTTGCAGGAAACGGGTTCAGAGCCGGATCCCGCGACCCTGGCCGAGAAGATGGAAATGCCGGAGGACAAGATTCGAAAGATCCTCAAAATTTCCAAAGAACCGATTTCGATGGAAACGCCGATTGGGGATGACGACGATTCGCACTTGGGCGATTTCATTGAAGACACGACGACACTCGCACCCAATGATGCGGCACTCTATGCAAGTTTGAGAGAGGTGACGAAGGAAATCCTCGACTCGCTTACTCCGCGTGAAGCGAAAGTTTTGCGCATGCGCTTCGGCATCGAAATGAACACGGATCACACGCTCGAAGAAGTTGGTAAGCAGTTCGACGTCACGCGTGAGCGTATTCGCCAGATCGAAGCGAAGGCGCTGCGCAAGCTGCGCCATCCGTCTCGCTCCGAACGGTTGAAGAGTTTCTTGGATAACAATTGATTGTTGTCCGGCAGAGCGTTCAATAAAACAAAACGCCCCGACAGGGGCGTTTTGTTTGGTGCGCCTTCTTCGCGTGCTCGTATAATTGCCGCAGGGAGGGGCCTATAGCTCAGTCGGTTAGAGCAGAGGACTCATAATCCTTTGGTCCCTGGTTCGAGTCCAGGTGGGCCCACCAACCCCCTCTTAAGTCGTGCCCTTGATAGCGCCCCCGCGATCGCTGCGGGCGTTGGCTGGAACGCGAAATGCATCTGGAAATTGAAGCCGCAGCGGCTTCGAGCAACAGTTCAATCGCGGAGAGAAAACATGCCAAGCACTCTAGACACAACCGGTGAAAGCAAACCTATCGTCAACAAAGGCCACGGGACCGACGCTTTAGGACCAAGCGACACATCCGATTCCGGGAGCGACATCGTCGGCGGACCCGGCATCCACGAGTTGGATGAAGCGCTTCCTCTGGACCGTGGCACGAGCGAAGATTTCGCCCCCGGCGGGCGGCGCGCGACGGCTGGCGCGGATATAGGCGATGGCAATTTGGACAGCGATAGCGACGCAGCCGGTACAGGTGAACGCGCCGGCGCCGGTAAGGACGATATCGCCACCAACCGAGATATTCGCCCAGACCGGATTGAAAAAATCGACTAGGCGCGCCGCAGCGAATAAGGGCGGCTTTATCAAGCGTCCTTGGTCCGGGTCCGCGGTAGAATGGACGCCCGGAACCGTTCTGTTCCAGCGCGGTCTTTTAAGGGCCGCGCTTTCTTATCGATGAAACCCCGCCATAAACGCATTGCGTTGATTCTTGCTGCGCTCGTCGCCTTGGGCTGCGCTACCGCGTTGGTCTTGAATGCGTTTCAAAGTAATCTCGTTTTCTTTTTGAGCCCCAGCGAAGTGTTGGCGAACAAGGCGTCGCCGGATAAAAATTTCAGAATCGGGGGAATGGTCGAAGAAGGAAGCCTCAAGCGATTGCCCGACGGGTTGTCGGTAGAGTTTCGCGTCACCGATACTGCTAAGACAGTGCCGATACGCTACACCGGCATTCTCCCGGATCTGTTCAAAGAAGGAAAAGGCGTCGTGGCGCAGGGGAAGCTTGATGCAAGCGGGGTATTCCATGCAGATCAGGTATTGGCCAAGCATGACGAGAACTACATGCCGCCCGACGCGGCGCACGCCATCGAACAGGCGCGCAAGGCCCAACAAACGTTGCAGCCATGATTCCTGAACTCGGGCACTTCGCTTTAATCCTGGCCCTATTACTCACGCTGGTGCAGGGCTTTCTGTGCTTGGCAGGCGCCGCGCGCCGCGCCTCCGCGTGGATGGCCATAGGAAGAGCGGCCGCTCAGGCACAGTTTTTCGTTATTGCGCTCGCCTTTGGTTTCCTGGCGTGGTCCTTCGCGGCGAATGATTTCTCGGTGCTCAATGTGGCGAACAATTCGAACTCCCAGTTGCCCTTGCACTATCGCATCGCAGCGACCTGGGGCTCGCATGAAGGTTCGATGTTGCTGTGGGTACTCATGCTGAGCGGATGGACCGGCGCGGTGACTTGGTTTTCACGTCGACTTCCCGAGGACATGACAGCACGCGTCCTCGGCGTGATGGGGCTATTGAGCGCCGGTTTTGTTCTTTTTCTGTTACTCACGTCCAATCCCTTCGAGCGGGTGTTTCCGGTGCCGGCTGACGGGCGCGATTTGAATCCGCTTCTACAGGACCCCGGCATGGTGATTCATCCCCCCATGCTTTATATGGGCTATGTCGGCTTCAGCGTCGCGTTCGCCTTCGCTGTCGCGGCATTGATCGGCGGTCGTCTGGACGCAAGCTGGGCACGATGGTCGCGCCCTTGGACAACGGCGGCTTGGTGTTTCCTTACAGTCGGCATTGCACTAGGCAGTTGGTGGGCGTACTACGAGTTGGGTTGGGGGGGATGGTGGTTTTGGGATCCGGTAGAGAACGCATCCTTCTTGCCGTGGCTTGTCGGCACGGCGCTGATCCATTCTTTGGCCGTGACGGAAAAGCGCGGCGCATTCAAAAGCTGGACAGTGCTTTTAGCCATACTGGCCTTCTCATTGAGCTTATTGGGCACCTTCCTTGTGCGCTCCGGTGTCCTGACCTCCGTTCACGCTTTTGCGGTGGACCCCGCACGCGGCATATTCATTCTGGGTTTTCTGACGATCGTCGTTGGAGGCTCATTGGCTTTGTTTGCGTGGCGTTCTCCCAGAGTGGGATTGGGCGGGCGCTTCGACCTCGTGTCGAGAGAAAGCGCTTTGCTGATGAATAACGTGCTGCTTCTCGCGGCTGCCGGCACGGTGTTGCTCGGCACGCTCTATCCTTTGTTTCTCGACGCGCTGAACTTGGGAAAAATTTCCGTGGGGCCGCCTTATTTCCAAACCGTCTTTGTGCCTCTGATGGCCCCCGTGATCTTTTTAATGGGGGTAGGGCCTCTAGCGCGTTGGAAACAAGCGGCGATACCTGACTTAGCTTTGCGCTTGCGATGGGCTATGGGCATCAGCGTATTGCTCGGCTTGATCGTGCCGATGGTGCTGGGGAGCTGGACCGCCTTATCGAGCTTCGGCTTTATCCTGGCGTTTTGGATTGTTGCCGCTTCCGTCGTGAGCCTGAAAGAGCGTATTCGCCATTTTAAAGGCGCGATGTTTGAACGCTTGGCCGCACAGCCTCGGGCTTACTACGGAATGTTACTCGCCCATCTGGGCGTGGCGATATTCATCTTCGGCGTCACGACAGTGAAGAGTTTCGAGACTGAGCGCGACGTGCGGCTGGAGATTGGGCAAAGCGTGCAAATCGGCGATTACGGTTTCCGGTTTCAGGGTGTGCGAGAAGTTCAGGGACCGAATTACCGAGCTGCCGAAGGCAGCGTGGAAGTCAGTAAAAACGGCAGTCCGTTCGAAACGCTCCATCCGCAAAAGCGCTTCTATAACGTACAACAAATGCCCCTGACCGAAGCAGCGATCGACTCAGGATTTTTGGGCGATTTATACGTTTCTCTTGGCGAACCGGTAGGTGAAGGCGCTTGGTCCGTGCGTGTTTATCACAAACCGCTGGTCACTTGGATTTGGGGCGGCTGTGGACTGATGGCATTGGGCGGCGCCCTAGCGATCGCCGATCGACGTTACCGTTTCGCCATGCGTACGGAATCAAAGCTCGCGGCGAGCGCCGCCCAATGAAATATCTACTGCCGCTAGGGGTGCTCGGGGTTGTGGTTGCATTCTTATTTGTCGGTCTTCGCCTGAAGCCGAGCGAAGTGCCGAGCCCCTTTATAGGCAAACAAGCGCCGGCGTTCGCCTTGCCGCGCTTGCATGAGCCGGCCGAGATTTTCAAACCGGAGCAGATGCAGGGCAAGGTTTGGCTGTTCAATGTGTGGGCGTCATGGTGCGTTTCTTGTCGTGCCGAGCATCCAATCCTGATTGACCTTGCGAAACGCAACGTCGTGCCGATCATTGGGCTCAACTATAAAGATCGGCCCGCGGACGCGAAGACTTGGCTAAAACAGCTGGGTAATCCTTATGCGTTATCTGTTTCCGATTTGGACGGACGCGTCGGCATCGACTTCGGTGTCTATGGCGTTCCGGAAACTTTCGTGATCGATAAGCGCGGCCTGGTGCAGTACAAGCATATTGGACCGGTAAGCGGCGATGACTTGACGGAAAAAATCTTGCCGCTCGTTGCGCGTTTGCAGGCGCAATGAAAGCGATCCTTTTCTTTTTCGCCGTATTTCTTGCGTCGACTTCGCTCGCTCAAACGGGCGACCCATTACTCGAAGCGCGCGTGATGCGCATCGCGGCGGAACTGCGGTGCCTCGTCTGTCAAAATCAATCGATCGCTGACTCCCATGCAGATCTTGCGGTCGATTTGCGCACGCAAATACGCGAGCAAATCCAAGCCGGGCATAGCGATGAGCAGATTCGCAGTTATATGGTTGAGCGTTACGGTGATTTTGTCCTTTACCGGCCGCCATTCAAGACAAGCACGGTCTTCTTGTGGGTTGCGCCAGTGGTTCTTTTCGCACTCGGCGCGTTGATTCTCCGGCGGCATTTGAAATCGCGCGCGGCGGCGGCTTCCCCTCCGCTGACCGACGAACAGCGCGCGAGGGCGGCTGATCTGCTCGCGACAAACGACGAATGACGCTTTTTTATTTTCTTGGGTCCTTGCTCGTCCTGCTTGTATTGGGATGCGTGCTGCGGCCTTTGTTCCGGCCCGGTATCTCGCATCACGCTCGATCCGAAACGGCAAATCTCGCGATTCTCAAAGACCAGTTGGTCGAACTCGAATCGGACCGTCTGGCTGGATTGATTTCGCAGGACCAGCATGCATCCGCGAAAGAGGAGCTTGAGCATCGCGTCTTAGAGGAAGCTGTGCCGCAAGCCGCGGACAAGACGCGCCACGGCGGCACGGCAACGTTAGCGGGCGGACTGACCGTTTTTATTTTCTTCGCAAGTTTTGGTCTGTACGCGTGGATAGGAACGCCTGAGGCGGTGACGCGGATAACCCAGCTCGACACGGCGCTCAACCCGCACGAGGTGGACGCCATGATTGCGCAATTGGCCGAGCGCATGAAGCAACATCCCGAAGACCTGAAAGGATGGGGCATCCTGGCGCGCAGTTATTATGCATTGGGGCGATATGCAGAATCGGCTCAAGCCTACGAGCAGCTTGCCAAGCGCGCTCCGGCAGATGCGGATGTCCTGGCGGACCATGCGGATGCCTTAGCGATGTCACAGGGGCGCGTGTTGAAGGGTCGGCCGCTGCAAATGTTGCAACAGGCGTTGCAACGCGACCCAAACCAATGGAAAGCGTTAATGCTCCTGGGCAGCGAAGCTTTCGAGCGCGGCGATTATGCGACTGCGTTGGGTTTTTGGGAAAGGCTGCGGCGCATTCTGCCGCCAGAGGCGGAATTGACTCAGCAGCTCGAGGCAGGAATCGAAGAAGCGCGCAATCGTTCATCAGTCGCGACAATAAAGCAGCCGCCTATCGCTACGCAAAGCGTCAGCGGGAATGTGCAACTTGCGCCGCAGTTCCGGTCTCACGTTCATCCAGAAGATAGCGTCTTCATTTTTGCTCGGGCCGCTGAGGGTTCCAAGCTGCCGTTGGCAGTGCTTCGGCTCAGGGTGAAAGATTTGCCGGCGCCATTCGAACTCAGCGACGCGCACGCGATGCGGCCCGATGCCCGGCTATCACAGCATGCCGTAGTGGTGATCGGCGCAAGGGTTTCCAAGAGCGGCAACCCCATGCCTCAGAGCGGCGATTTTGAAGGCTACGTCCCGACCGTGAAATTGGGCACGCAGAAGCTTCAACTCGTGATTGACCGCCAAATCCCCTAAGGATCAAGGGCAAAGATGCGTTTTGCGCCCGCTTCGTCGGGCCTTTTTCACAGCCGGACACCGATGACGGTGGCATCGACCGGCCCTAGTCTGTACTTTGACACCCTTACAAGGGAAATCCCGCAGTAAAAGGAGAGGGTATGAAGCGCGTATTGTTCGCGGCGATGGCGGCAATGGCCCTATCAGGCTGTGCATCCATTATGGAAAACGGTGGGACACAAGACCTGAAAATCACCAGTGTGCCTGAGGGCGCCGCTGTGTCGGTGTTCACCAAAAAAGGTGAGGTCGCGCATACCGGACGCACGCCGGTCGTGTTCTCGATGGAGCGCTCGGCGGGATTTTTTGACCCGGAAACCTACACGATCCTGATCCGTAAAAGAGGTTATGCGCCGCAGGAGATAACGCTTGAAAGCATTCCCAGCGGCTGGTACGCAGGCAATGTCGTGTTCGGCGGTTTACTCGGTTTGCTCGTCGTCGATCCGTGGACGGGCGGCATTTATAAACTGGAACCAGACGAACAAAGCAAAGCGCTCAGAAATATGAAGTTCGACGCGCCTCTAGGGACGCAGACGCAAAGCACCATGGTCGTCATCTTGAAAGAAGATTTGCCGATCAGCGCGCAACAGCAACTGAAGCCACTCAATTAACATAGCGCGTTAAAAAAAAGGACGCTCAGGCGTCCTTTTTTATTGCACCGACCGCTTGCACGCGCCGCCGCCTAAGCGCCATTAGCTCCAGGCAGATAGACAAGGCGCTCACGGCATAAGCGCCCCAGACGTAGGCGCCGTAGCCACCCATCGCCAGAAAATCGTTCAGATTTTGCCAGTAACTCATCTGTGCTCCAGATCTTGCACCCAAGCCGATAGGCGTTCACGCTCAAGCATCACGCTGCGAACACGGCTCAGCGTCGCCCCGATGCAGTACAGCCAAAACGCGCCTGCCATGATCAGCATGCCCCAAAGCATGATGGCCGCCATGGAAGGACTGCGGGTCATGCTGACCGAGGCACCCTGGTGCAATGTGTTCCACCATTGCACGGAAAAATAAATAATAGGTACGTTCAGCGCGCCAACGAGGGCCAGCACTGCACCGGCGCGGTCCTTCCGACGCGGCTCTTCGATGGCGCTCTGCAATGCAATGAATCCCATATAGAGAAAAAGTAACAGCAACTCGGAGGTCAATCGCGCATCCCACACCCACCAGGTACCCCAGGTAGGTTTGCCCCATAGCGCGCCGGTCCATAGGGCGATAAAAGTCATGATCGCGCCCGTCGGCGCAAGTGCGGACATCATGTAAAAGGAAAGACGCGTGTTGAATGCCAAGCCTATGGCGCCCCAAAACGCCATGCCGAGGTAGATGATCATCGACATCCATGCTGCAGGCACATGAATGAAAATGATTCGATAAGAGTTGCCCTGCTGAAAATCGGCCGGCGCGCGAACAAGGCCCATATAAAGCGCGATGACGCCCAACACTGCGGCGGCAGCGTAACACCACGGAATAATGCGACCCGACCATGGATAGAAGCTGTTGGGTGCGGCGTATTTGAACCAATTGATCGTCATGTCAATCCAGGGAAATCTTTAATGCGGCAGCTGTTGCCCACGGTGAAAAAACCAAGGCAAACAGAAGAAAGGCGCCCAACAAAGAAAGCTGCGCGTCGTAAGCAAGTCCACTTGCACTCGCTTCCACCGCGCTCGCGCCAAAGATAAGGACAGGCACATAAAGCGGTAAAACCAGCAGGGAGACCAGGGCGCCGCCTCCGCGTAGACCGAGCGTGAGGGAGGCGCCGATCGCTCCCACCAGACTAAGTACGGGTGTCCCCAAGAGCAGGGACACGGTGAGCACCCACAAGGCTTCAGCCGGTAGGCCGTATTGCAACCCCAAAAGAGGTGCGATGAGGACCAACGGCAGCCCAGTGCTTAACCAATGGGCGGCTATTTTCGCCATGACCAATACAGACAAAGGCTGTGGAGCGAGCAGTATCTGCTCCAGGCTGCCGTCTGCATGATCGATCGCAAACAAGCGGTTGAGGGCGAGCATGGCGGCAAGTAAGGCGGCCACCCACATTACACCCGGGCCGATATCCTGTAATAGGCGCGGGTCTGCGCCGACGCCAAGCGGAAACAAACTGCAAACCAAAACAAAAAAAAGAAGTGTGGTGAGCACATCCGCGCGTTGCCGAAACGCGAGCAGAAGATCTCGCCGCGCGAGTGCCTGGATACTCAAAAGCATGTTTGGCGGCTCATGCGTTCATTGCAAAAGCACGGAAGCACGGCGGGGTGCGGATAACGCCACTTCTTGGTGGGTGGTGTAGACGACGATGCCGCCTCGCTCGAGCTGCGTTGCGATCCGTAGTGCAACCGCGCGGATTGCTTCGGGATCAAGCGCCGCGAAGGGCTCATCCAATAGCCACAGCGGCGCCTGAGTGCGAAAGGCCAAGGCGGCAAGCGCGGCGCGACGTTTCTGCCCTTGTGACAGCAGGCGTACCGGTAGCTGGACCGTGGCTCCGCTCAGACCAAGCGAGGTCAAGCTTTCCATTGCGTCCGCACGTTGAATCGGGATGCCGTGTAAAGCAGCGGCCAATTCGAGGTTTTCTATCGGGCTTAACTCGTCTTTGAGCGCGTTCTGGTGGCCAAGGAGAAAGACGGATTCTCGATAGCGCTCCCCGAGCTCGTCGATGGGGACCATATTCCATTGAATCCGGCCGGCAGCGGGCTGTGTCAAGCCCCCTAGCATGCGCAAAAGGCTGGTTTTTCCGCTTCCGTTGGCCCCTTCGATGCGCATCAGCGTCCCGGCCTCAAGATCGAAAAACAGGTCATGAAACAACTGGCGCTCGCCGCGCAGGCATGCAAGCTCGCTTACTTGAAGATAGGCGTTCAACGCGCGTCCGGTTCACAAAGGACCGCATTATATGTCCTGCCCCATCCTGTCTCCGCCTAAACGGCGACGTCCTTAAAACCGCAGCGGGGGGCACTATTACAAGGCGGTCGTTGCCCAGGCGTTCTATGATGCTCAATCAATTGTCGGCGGGACGCCCCGCCAACCTTTTTACCGCCCAATTTCTTGATTCGATGATGAGTGCGAAGTCCGACAGCATGCAGGTCCTCGCCGGGCGGGCAGGTCTTTTGCGCCATCGGATGCGCGTCTGGGCGGGCGGCCTGGCCGCCGATGGTTTTACTCACAAGCTGGCGCTTTCATATTGGGCGATCGCCATTCTCGCGATTGCGCTGATGACATGGGTGCTCGAGCGCGATCTGGACGCGCGCGTCGAACAGCAAAGCCAAAAAATCCAAAGCCTTTCCTATGTCTTGCAAGAGCAGCTCGAACGGGCACTCACGCGGGCCGACAGCACGCTTCGTCAACTCGCCGAACAGGCCCGGCAACGTTCGGCCGGCGCGAACGACGCTTTGTTTGTTCAAAACCTCATGCGGGATACCGCCGAAGAGCGAGTGGAACATTTACGCGTCTTTTTCATCGGGCGGGACGGGAAGGTCACCGTCGATTCACTCGGAGTCATGCCGGTGCCGCTTGGCCAACCCCAAACGGATGTCGATTGGCATTTGCAAAACACCGAAGAGGTGAGTCGGTTAAGCGCGCTGCTGCATGACTCATCGACCGGGACCCGCATGTTGCCCGTTACGCGTCGTGTCAGCCGTAAGGACGGCAGTATGCTCGGTGTGTTCGGCTTGCTGCTGGATCTGCGCGAGTTCGAGCGCATGTACGCCGCCTTGCGTCTTGAACATGGTGGCGTGCGTCTCGTTCGGAACAACGACCAAGTGTTAGTCAGTTATCCCGCCTCGCCGCCCCAGACGCTTAGTAAAGGGCGCTCCTTAGAAAGGCTTTCTGGATCTGAAGGGGTGCAGCGGGCCGATGGGCAACTCATCGCGGTGCGGGCACTCGAAGGGTGGCCGCTGAAAATCGTTGTGCAAAGCGATTTGAGCGCCGTGCGTCGCGATTGGTACGCGCAAGTGCTGCGAGTAGGCATTGCCCTAGTGATCGTCCTTGCCGCCACTTGGTTGATGTTGCGGCTTCTGCTGGAGCAGTTGCGGCGTATTGAAGCGGGCAACGAAGAACTCAAAGTGACGAAGTTCACGCTCGATCAGACGAGCGATGCAGTGTATTGGGTGAATACGGAAGGGCGCTTCGCCTTCGCCAATCCTGCGGCGGGTCGGCTCTTCGGTTTGTCGCCCACGCAGCTCTCTGAGACTCGTTTCGCGGACATATTCCCTCAATACGCCTCCGAGGAGGCTTTCAAACAGGCTTTCGATGAACTGCGCGCAGCGGGCAGTCGTGTTAGGCGGCTGCAATATCGCGGCCCGGACGGCGAGATGCGTCCCGCCGAAACACATGCGCGGCATATGCTTTATCGCAATCGTGAATATGCCTGCGTGGTGTTACGCGATTTCGGCGAACGCGAGATGGCCGATCGTGCGCTGCGTCAGAGCGAAGAACGTTTCGAGGCTGCGATTCGTGGTGCGGAGGTCGGCATATGGGAGTGGAATGTAGAGAGCGACCATATTTACCGTTCCCCTCAGCTCCTGGAAATGATGGGACTTGAGGAGGGCGACGCCCCGCCCGGACACTTGGCCTCTTTGGGCATGTTGGAAGCGGACGCTCAAGAACGGTTGCAGAAAGAGGTAGAAGAAGCGGTGCGAACGCGGACCCGTTTTGCAAGCGAGTTTCGCCGGGTCATGAAAGACGGCAGCACGCGCTGGTTTCGCGTTAGCGGCGCCGCGGTGTACGGCGAGGATGGCCATCCGAAGCGCTTAGCAGGTTCGCTGATCGATATCACCCAAAGTAAGCGAATTGAGCTGGCGTTACGCGCGGGGCAGATGCGCCGGCAAGTCATCTTCCAGCATTCGCCGCTCGGTATTCTCGTCACGCGCCGCTCCGACGGTCTGATCACAGAAGCGAACGACGCTGTGTTGCGTATGACCGGTTACAGCGCGGACCAGATGATCGGTCGGGACACCATCGAGCTTGGCTTTTGGAATAACCATGAAGAACGTGCGCAGGGCTTGGCGAACCTGCCCAACACGCGTGAACGCGCGTTCCGGCGTCCCGATGGTGAAATCGTATATCTCTTGCAGGGTGTGGAACCGGTAGAGCTAGAAGGGGAGGCTTACCTGCTGACCAGCATGCAGGACGTAACGGAGCGGCGGCAGAAAGAACAGGCTTTACAGGCCAGCGAAGCACGCTTTGCGCGCTTGCTCGAGGTATCGCCTCTGGCTGTGCTGATTACGAGCCTCGACGACGGCCGCATACTGGACATCAACAGTGCTTTCACCGAAGTCACCGGTTTGTTGCCCGAAGACGTGACCAACCGTTTCGCGCAGGAGCTCGATATTTGGGCGGAAAGCGATATGTATGCGCAATGCGCTTATACGCTGACCGAGTATGGCCGAGTAGAGCCGCGCGATGTCGCGGTCCGGCGGAAGTCCGGCGCGATCGGTTACGTGGAATTGAGCGGCCTCTTGATCGAGATCGATGATCAACCACGCGCACTAATGTTTATGCAGGACATTACCCAACGGAAGATCGCCGAGATTGAGCTTCTGCGTAGCCGCGAACGTCTCTCGCGGATCATCCACGCTAGTCCGACTGCGATGAGCACTACCGACCTCGAAACGCTGCGTGTCTTGGATGTCAACGACGCGTGGTTGAAGCTTTTCGGCTTGCAAAGAGAGGAAGCCATTGGCCGGGTATTTAATGAGTTCGGTGCCGATGCAGGTGAACGCAGTTGGCGCTTGGAGGCGCTGCGCCGCGGCGTGGGTCTGCGCGATGTGGATATCGAATGCGAGCGGAGGGATGGCGAGCGTTTCGAAACGCGTTGTTCTTTTGAAACGCTCGTGTTGGACGGTCGCATGGTCATGGTGGCGACCCTCACGGACATCACCGAACAGAAACGGGCCGAGCGCGAGCTGCGTCGTCGAGATCAGTTACTCCACCAAACCGGGACGGTGGCAAAGGTAGGTGGGTGGGAATTGGACCCGGAAACCGGCCGCATGGAATGGACCGAAGAACAATTCCGCCTTCATGGCATGGTCCCCGGCGGTACGGCGCCGTCGCTCGATGAGATTCTGCTTCGCCACGATTTGGACGCGCGTGCGCAATTGACATCGGCGATCGATCGCGCCGTAAAGGAAGGCGAGCCCTTCGATCTCGAGCTACCTTTCACTACCCGCCGAGGCTTGCAACGCTGGGGCCATATTCAAGGTGTCGCGGAGCGGCGTGAAGGAAGGACCATTCGTTTGTATGGGGCGTTCCAAGATGTCACGGAACGTCGCCAACAAAGCGAATGGCTCCGCGAATCGGAAGCCCGTTTCGCACGCATTTTTGAAAGCACCCCGGCAGGGGTGGTCTTGTTCCGGCGGGATGATGAATCCATCGTCGATGTCAATCCGGAAGCCTGTCGTATCTGCGGCTTCTCGCGCGAAAGCATTATCGGCATGAAGACGCGTCAGCTCGGCGCGGTTCTTTCTACTGCCGCCTTCGACCGTGCGACCAATCTGGGTTTGTCGCAGAGTTGGACGGTGCCTGAAGATTTTGCTTTCCGCGCGCCAGATGGCCGTACCGGTTACTTATCGATGTCCGCGTCGCTCTTTGAATACGGCGCCGAAACTCTGGTACTTGTGTTCGTACAAGATATTACCGAGCGCCGACGCGCCGCAGATGAAATTCGCCGGCTTAACGAAACGCTCGAGCAGCGTGTTCGGGAGCGCACTGCGGAACTAGAGGCGGCCAACCGCGAACTGGAGTCCTTCAGCTATTCGGTTTCGCACGATTTGCGCGCGCCTTTGCGCGCGATGACCGGTTTCTCGACCATTCTAATGGACGAGCACGCGGCGAAGCTCAATGGCCAAGCGGTGGAATTGCTCAGTCGCGTGTCGGCGGCGAGTCAGCGCATGGCTGATCTCATCGATGCATTGCTGCAATTAGCGCGCGTTACACGGCAGCAAATGGAGCGTAGCGAAGTCGACTTGTCGATGATGGCGCAGGCAGTGATCAAAGACCTACGCGATGCAGAGCCGGAGCGTCAAGTGGAAATAAAAATTGCCGATGGCCTACGCGCGCATGCCGATCCGGCGCTCATCCGCAGTGTTTTGCAAAATCTTTTAGGCAATGCATGGAAGTACAGTGCCAAGAAAGCGAGCACGCATATCGAGTTTGATTGTGTGGAAATGGATCAGGAGCGCGTGTTCTGCATTCGCGACCGGGGTGCCGGTTTCGATATGCGCTATGCCGCGCGGCTCTTCGGCGCGTTTCAACGTTTGCACAGCCCGAAGGAATTCGAGGGAACGGGGATTGGGCTCGCAACGGTAGAACGGATCGTACGCCGTCACGGCGGTCGCATCTGGGCGGAGGCTCAACCGCAGCAGGGCGCCGCATTCTATTTCACGCTTTAGCGTAGCGGCCGTATCCCTTGTAGCAACATTTGTTCAAATACCGGCCCCATGAACGGCAGGGTCATCGCCAGCGCGATCATGCCGATCAATAGCGTCACCGGAAAGCCGATCGCGAAGATGTTCAATTGCGGCGCTACACGGGCTAGAACGCCCAAGGCGATGTTCAAAATGAGCATCGTCGCCAACACAGGCAGCGCAATATGCAAACCGAGCCGGAACATTTCGCCTCCTGCATGCGCGAGTGCGTTGAAGTCCGGCATGCTACCCAGCGACGGATCAATAGGGAGCGTGTTAAAACTATCCACAACGCCGGCGATCATCAGCAGATGGCCGTTGACCGCAAGAAAGATCAGGGCGGCAACGGTGCTCAAAAAACTTCCAATAAGCGGTGTCTGCTCCCCTGTGCTCGGACTGATGAATCCGGCGAAGGAAAGACCCATTTGCAGGCCAATCAAATCTCCGGCCAACTCCAAGGCAGTGAAAACCAGGCGCATTGCGAACCCGATCGCGCCACCGATGAGCACTTGTTGAGCCATCAGCAATAAAGCATTGGGGTGCGAGAAGGAAACGTATTGCTCGGGGGGGAGCAGCGGTGCGACGAGAATGGCGCCGATGAGACTGAAAGCGATTTTTGCCCGCGCCGGGACAGCCTGATCATGGAATATCGGCGCGGTCATGAACAGCGCGAGTATGCGCGCGAAGGGCCAGAGGTACATGCCGATCCAAAGATCGAGCTGTGAGGAGGTAATGGAGATCATCGCGTCGGCTTTGCGATGGCTGTCCGAGATCAGCCGATGACGAAGGGAATGCTTTCGATCAGCTGTCGCATGTATTCCACGAAAGTGGCCAGCATCCATGGGCCGGCGATGACAAGTGCGGCGAAGAGGGCCAGCAACTTAGGAATGAAAGACAATGTCATCTCGTTGATCTGGGTGGCAGCCTGCAATACGGACACGAACAAACCGACGATCAAGGCGGTGAGCAACAGCGGCGCGGAGATCATCAAGGTCATTTGCAGCGCCTGTTGCCCGATGGTGAGAACGGTTTGCGAGTTCATCTCAAGTTCCAAAACTTGCTACGAGCGTACCGAGCAGAAGGTTCCATCCGTCCACGAGCACGAAGAGCATCAATTTAAAGGGTAGCGAAATCAGCACCGGAGACAGCATCATCATCCCCATCGACATCAGAACCGACGCCACAACCATGTCAATGATCAAGAATGGAATGAAGACCAGGAAGCCGATCTGGAACGCGGTTTTCAGTTCACTGGTAACGAAGGCCGGCACAACGACCCGAAGCGGCAAATCCTGTGTCGATTTCACCTGCGGTTGCTGAGCCAGTTTCATAAACAGCGCCAGGTCGGGTTCGCGCGTCTGCTTCAGCATAAAAGTCTTGATTGGATCTTCCGCCTTTCCCAAGGCATCGTTGAATGCGATCTTGTTTTCCGTATAGGGGACGTAGGCGTCCGCGTACACTTTATCGAGGGTCGGCCCCATGATGAACAAGCTGAGGAACAACGCGAGGCCGATCAAAATCTGGTTGGGCGGAGAAGTTTGAGTTCCCAAGGCGTGACGCAATAGCGACAACACAATAATGATTCGCGTGAATGAAGTCATCAGGAGCAGTACCGCCGGCAAGAACGCCAGTGCCGAAAGCGTAAGCAAGGTCTGGATCGACAGGGTGTAGGTTTGGCCCCCTGCCGAATTCGGCGTGCTCGTTAGCGCCGGGATGCCGGTGGTCTGAGCGAGCACTTCAATCGGCATCAACATCGGTACGACAATCGCCGCAAAAGCGGCGATACGCGCAAGTCTTACGCTCATGCCCTGCCGCCTTTGCGGGCCTTTGCCAGCCACTCGGCGAATTTCGGTGCCATAGGGGAAGGCGCAGCCGGTAGTTCTTGCTTCGCCATGGTGTGCAGCGCATGCACTTGCCCTGGCGCGACTCCGAGCACGAGCCACGTCTCGCCCACTTCGACGATTACAACGCGTTCTTTTGCGCCAACGGCAATGGCAGAAACACTTTTCAGTGCCTGGGTGCCCACACCCTGCAACTGCTGTGTGCGTTTGAGCAGCCATGCAGCGCCGGCAATGACCGCGAGCACGAGCAGTAAGGCAAAAAAAGACTGCAACATGGCGCCGACCGTGGAGGGAGCTGCCGCTTTCTCGGCAGCCAGGGACGCGGTCGGCATCGTTAATAGCAACAATAAAACGCGCATCATTTGCTTAGACGTCGGATCCGCTCCGAAGGCGTAATGATGTCGGTCAGTCGAATGCCGAATTTCTCGTTCACGACGACGACTTCACCTTGGGCAATCAGACATCCGTTGACGAGAACATCCATTGGTTCCCCTGCCAGACCTTCAAGTTCCACTACGGAGCCTTGGGCGAGCTGCAGAATATTTTTAATCGGAATTCTCGTGCGGCCTAGTTCCACTGTCAGCTGCACGGGAATGTCGAGAATCAGGTCGATGTCGTGCGACATCTCACCGGAAAGCGCCGTGGTGGAACGAGCAAGAGGTTCGAACACATTGGCGGCAGGTGTAGGCGCCGGTGTAGCGGCCTGTTCTGCAAGCGCTGCGCCCCAGTCGTCTTCGGCGTTCGTCGAGTTTTGATCATCAGCCATTGTCTTCTCCCAAACTGTTTTCCTTGATTGAAACGGCCAGCACTTTTTCGATACGGACCGCATGGCGTCCATTCAAGGTGCCGTATTTGCATTCAAAAATGGGTACGCCGTCTACGGCGGCGACTACGCTCTCCGGTAAGTCCATCGGAATGACGTCGCCGGGTTTCATGTTAAGCAGATTGCGCACGGTGGCGGGCATGTGAACGAGATTCGCGACCAGATCAACTTCGGCGATCTGGACTTGACGCGAGAGCATGCGCAACCACCGTTTATCCGGCTCGTAGCTGTCGCCCTGCATGCTTGAGTAAAGAATGTCGCGGATCGGTTCGACGGTGGAATAGGGCATGCACACATGGACGCTGCCGCCAACCGAGCCAAACTCGATCTGAAAAGAGCTGGTGATCACGATTTCACTGGGGGTTGCAATGTTGGCAAACTGCGTGTGCATTTCCGAGCGTACGTAATCAAGCTGCAGGTCATAAACCGGTGCCCAAGCCTTGCGGTATTCATCGTTGATTACGGTCAGCATGCGTTGAATGATCCGCTGCTCCGTCTGCGTGAAATCACGGCCTTCGACGCGAGTATGAAAGCGGCCGTCACCCCCGAAGAGATTGTCCACGACCGCGAACACCAAGCTTGGATCGAAGACCATCAGGCATGAGCCGCGCAAAGGGCGCATTTGCATGATGTTGATATTGGTCGGAACGACGAGATTGCGCATGAACTCGTTGTATTTTTGAACCTTGACCGGGCTTACTGAAATTTCGGGGTTGCGGCGCATAAAGTTGAATAAGCCAAGCCGCATCAGGCGAGCGAAACGCTCGTTGATGATCTCCAGCGTGGGCATGCGACCGCGAACGATGCGTTCCTGCGTCGCCAGATTGTAGGGGCGTGCGCCTTCAGTCGATTCGACTTGCTGGACTTCGTCCTGCTCGCCGGTGACCCCTTTGAGCAGCGCGTCGACTTCGTCCTGGGAAAGGAATTCGGACATCGTTCTATTGGATTACGAAGTTGGAGAAGTAGACGCTTTCAATGCCCTTGTTTGGTTCGGGCATCGACATCGGTTTACGCGCCTCGACCGCGATCTGCTCGGCAAGTTGTTGTTTGCCTTCGAGTGTCGCGATGTCCTTGGACTGTTTGGACGACAGAAGCAATAAAATGCCATTGCGAACACGAGGCATTTGGAGCTTCACTTCGTCCACGGCCTGTTGATCGGAAACTTCGAAGACGATACCCAGTTGCAAATAGTGGTCGCCATCGTCGTCGCGCAGATTTACAAGGAAGTTTTCAAGCGTGACGAATACCGGCGGCTTTCTCTCGCCGACTTGTTCTTCCGCGCCTTCTTCTTCAGCCGCAACTTCTTCTTCGCCTTCGGTGACATCCGGCTTGGGCTGAAGCGCATACCAGATCGCCGCACCGCCGCCACCGACTAAAAGCAGTGCGAGCAGAATCAGGAGAATCAGTTTTTTCTTCGACTTCTTTCTCGGCAGCGAACCGTCCTCTGCGGGAGCTTCGTCCGCTTTGGCTTTGTCGCTTTTCGGTTTTTCCGCCTTCGTTGCCATGCCAATCCTTCTTCACACCGGGCCGCCTATGCGGCTATCTGAAAGGATTATGGAAAAACGAGGGGCATGACCAAGCGATGAAAACGCATACGAATCGGGCGCAATTCGAGCCTAGGAGAGGGAGCGCCGCAAAATGGGGGCAAAGTACCGTTATTAGGCGAAGGTATCGACTAAACCGATGCGCGTCTGCGTAGGGAGATCGACCTGGGTTTGAACTTCATTGCCGCCCAGAGCAGTGCGAGCTTTCTCGCCTTCGCCCTGTCCTTGGTTCGCGGATTGGTGATTGACCTGGCTTTGGCCCAGTGAAATCCCGGATTCGGCAAGCATTTCTCGCAAACGGGGTAAGGCATTTTCAAGCGCTTGTCGTGTGTCTGTTTGTTGCACCGTGAAACTGATGCTTGCTTCGTCACCGCTCAGGTCGATCTTGATTTCGATGGGCCCCATTTCCGGCGGAGTGACCTGAAGTGACGCACGGGTCTGTTCACCCTTGATCATCAGCGTGACGGTCTGGCCTAACTCGTTATTCCAGCGTTCGCTTCCGACCTGTTGGGAGAGGTTAAGGGTCGGGGCTTGGTCGACGCTTCGCGATGTGGTTGCCTGATGTGCGTTCGATAATGCGGCGAGCGACGGCGGCAACTCCGTCGAAACCGTAGCAGGCTTCGCATCGACCACCGCAACAGTGCTGGCGGTGACGAGGAGCGGCGTGTCGGATGTTTGTTCAGTCGCGGCGATATCTTTCAGTCCGCGCGATGGCACGGCTGCAACCGGTAGCGGGGATTTTCCCGCGGCCTTCGGCTCGACATCCATGCCGAGGACCACTTCGTTCGCCTGATTCGCGATATCGCCGGATTCCTTTCCAAGCAACCGCGGCACCGGCGGTATTCCTGGAAGGGGCAATCCGAGCGCGTTCGGATCGACGAGATTGACGGGTGCGGCAGGCGTACCGGCGCCTGCTTCAGTCGGCGCGGCCGCCTTCTCGTCCAGCAATAGCGCCGCGTCGATTTGTTCGCCCAGCATCAAACCGAAAGCAGCTGCGTCGCCTTCGGCCGGGGCGTCTTTTGCGGCGGCTGTCGCGGCATCGGCGGCGGCGTTTGCGGCTTTAAGACTCGTGCTTACGATATGGGCTGCGTTCATGTTGTTCTCTTTGAGTGGGTTGCTCATTTGCAATCAGGACCAGCGTGGCGTGTTTGCCATCCTCGCGGCGAATTCATCGTTCTGTTTTTGCTCGCTGCGCGCGGCGGTGCTTCGTTCGCGCTCGTTGCGGCGATCGTTCAGCACACCGAATGAGCGGGATTTACGTTCCGCTTCGCGCCAGTTCTCACGGCTCCGTTCTACCGCCTGCTGCCAGTGATTCACGTCTGCTTGCTGTTGAGCCACTGCTTCTTCGAGTCGGCTCAAGAATGTACGGAAGTTCGCCAATTCAATGACGCTCACGCCGTTGCGGCTTGAACTGTCGAGCTTCGTCCGATACTCATCCCGATATCGCATAAGCATGACCAGCCGCGCTTCCGAGTCCCGTAGCCTGCCGAGCATTTCGGCGAGCTTCGTCATCGCCTCAGTGGTCGCGTCTTCGGCGAGTCCTTGCAAGGTTTCCAACGGGTGAACGGTTGTCATGTGCATTCTCCTCACCGACCCTGCGCGGGGAACAACTTTCCAAGCGCAGCGGCGCTGGCGGGGAAATTCGCCGATTCGTCCATGCGCTGCTGCAAAAACGCTTCCATTTGCGGATACATGTTCAATGCTCTGTCGAGCACCGGATCCGAGCCGCTCACATAGGCGCCGACATTCACCAAATCCCTGTTGCGCTGATAGCGGGAGTACAAGCTTTTGAAATCGCGCACCGAATTCATGGTTGCATCGCTCGACAGCGAATGCATGACGCGGCTCACGGACGCTTCGATATCGATCGCCGGGTAATGCGCTTGATCGGCCAATTGGCGCGACAGCACGATATGACCGTCGAGAATCGCCCGCGCGCTATCGGCAATTGGATCTTGCAAATCGTCGCCCTCAGTGAGCACGGTGTAAAACGCGGTAATAGAACCTTTCCCGGGCGCGCCGTTGCCGGCCCTTTCGACAAGCTGCGGCAATTTTGCGAAGACCGAAGGCGGATAACCCTTGGTGGCCGGCGGCTCGCCAATCGCCAGCGCAATCTCGCGCTGTGCCATGGCGTACCGCGTCAATGAGTCCATGATGAGCAGCACGTGTTTGCCTTGGTCGCGAAAGTACTCCGCGATCGTGGTTGCATACGCGGCCCCCTGCAGCCTCGATAGGGGCGGTGTATCCGCCGGCGCTGCAACGACGATGGACCGCGCCAAACCTTGGGTGCCCAGAATGGCTTCGATGAATTCCTTCACTTCGCGGCCGCGCTCGCCGATCAATCCAACGACGATGACATCCGCGCTGGTATAGCGCGCCATCATTCCCAGCAACACACTCTTGCCTACTCCTGAGCCGGCGAAAAGACCCATACGCTGGCCGCGTCCAATCGTGATCAATGCGTTGATCGCGCGCACGCCAACGTCCAGCGTTTTACTAATAGGTTCGCGATCGATTGGGTTTGAGGGCCGGCTGTGCAAGGGGGCGCGGCCTGAGGCCTCGAGCGGTCCTCGATTGTCCAAGGGTCTGCCGGCGCAATCCACGACACGGCCGAGCAATTCGGGGCCGACGGGCATAAGCTTCGTGCGATCGCCCGCACGACGAAAAGGATGGCGAGACACCCCATATTGTGGGGGCAGCGCGCGCGCTTCAAGTGCATAGACGGAGGCGCCCGGCGTGAGGCCGTAGGGGTCTGTCGAGGGCATCAAAAATAAACGGTCACCGGAAAAGCCGACTACCTCCGCTTCAACTTCAAAACCGCTGTCCTGCCGCACGATGCATGTACTCCCCAGCGGAAGCTTCAGCCCGACCGCTTCCATCACGAGACCCGCGATACGCGTCAGGCGTCCGCAGGTTTCCACCGGCATGGCCGACGCGGCGAAGTTGCGGCAGTCCTGCATGTAGCGGCTAAGCTGATCGGCGCTGTTCATTCGGAGTCGCTCATTTCGAATCGAGATCCATCCAGTTATGGTCCAGACCCAATGTTGCGACGATGCGCTTCCAGCGCGTCGCAAGCGTCGCGTCCACTTCACAAACGGAAGAGGCGATCTTGCATCCGCCCGGTTGAATGCGATGATCTTCGACCACGCGGAAGCTGGACGCTTTCAATTCGTCGCCGATGTGCTCGCGCACGAGATTCGTGTCGGCCGGATTCAGTATTAGTTGAGCGCCTTGTGTGCCGTGCGGCAGACAATCGATCGCTTCGCGCACGATCGCGATAAGCGTTTCGCGCCGCACTTGCAATTCCGTGCGAACCATCTGGCGTGCGAGCTCCAACGCCAGATCAAGAATTTCTGCAGCCATCTGCTCGCCCTGCTGATTTAGGCATTGTTGTGCCGCCGTGGCCAACGCGGCGAGTTTTTGTGCTTCGGCCGCGGCGCGCGCTGCGCCTTCCTTGTAGCCCGCGTTGTATCCGGTTTCCTTCGCTTTATTCGCGGCTCGTTCCAATTCCTGTTCGGGGGAAGCGGGCGTAGTGCTTTTGCCGGCTTTGCGTTGCGCAGCGCTGGAGCGCGTATCGCTCAGCGCGCCAAGTTGCACGCGTTCGTAGCTGCCGGATTCTTCTTTGGGAATCAGCATGCGCACATTGCCGGGCGATGAAACTTAGACATAGGCTTCTTCGCCTTTGCCCGAGAGCGCGATCTGGCCTTCTTCGACCAGGCGGCGCACGATTTTGAGAATTTCCTTCTGTTCGGCTTCGACCTCGGAGACGCGCACCGGACCCTTCGCTTCCAGATCGTCGCGCAGCATCTCCGCAGCTCGTTGAGACATGTTCTTGAAAATGCGCTCGCGCATTTCTTCCGTGGTGCCTTTGAGGGCGACGACGAGAGATTCGGATTGCACTTCGCGCAGGAGCAACTGAATCCCGCGGTCGTCGATGTCCATGATGTTGTCGAACACGAACATCTCGTCAACGATTCGCTGCGCGAGTTCGCCGTCCTGCTCTTTCACCGCTTCAATGATCACCGTCTCTTGCGCGCCGGGTATGAAGTTTAGAATCTCGGCTGCAACACGCACGCCACCCATGGCGGACTTCTTGAGATTATTAGCGCCGGACAACACCTTCGCCATTACATCGTTCAGCTCTTTCAGTGCATTGGGCTGTATCCCGTCCAAGGTCGCTACTCGCAGCACGATGTCGGCACGCAACCGTTCTGGGAAGAAGGAAAGAATCTCCGCGGCATGGTCGCGTTCCAGATGCACGAGGATCGATGCGATGATTTGCGGGTGCTCGTTCTTGATCAGCTCGGAAACCGTGCTGGCTTCCATCCACTTCAGCCCTTCGATGCCGCTGGTATCGCCGCCCTGCAAAATGCGATCGATAAGATGACCAGCGCGTTCGTTGCCGAGGGCTTTCGTCAACACGGCGCGAATATATTCGTTGGAGTCGAGGCCGACCGACGTATGCGCGGCCGCTTCGTTGTGAAATTCATCGAGCACTTCCTCGATGTTTTCGCGTTTGACATTCTTCAGCTTGGCCATGGCCGCGCCTAATTTCTGCACTTCCTTCGGCGCGAGAAATTTGAATACTTCCGCTGCCTCCTCTTCACCAAGAGAAAGCAGCAGCATGGCGCTTTTCACGACGCCGGCTTCACTCATCTTTGCTTACCCAATCGCGGACCACGCTCGCTACGACCTTTGGGTCGCTCTTCGCAATTTCTCGCGTTGCGCGGAGCCGATCTTCGTATCGCGTTACTTGTACCGGTTGTTCATAGCCCATTTCCGACATCGGCATCATGGCCGGAGCCGTCGCCGGAAGATTCTTGATGGCCTTGAAGAGCGGCTTCACGACTGTAAGCAGGATCACTAACAATAGACCGGCGACCAGCAGGCCTTTGCCGAATTCCTTGATGAGTGAAACGGTTTCCGGTTGTTTCCACAAAGGCGGCTCTTCGATCGATACGGCTGCAGGTACGTTGAAAGGCACATTGGCTATGTTGAGTGAATCGCCGCGCGTCTGCGTATAACCCATGGCTTCTTTCACCAGGGCGTTGATTTTTTCTATTTCCTCTGTGCTGTACGCGGTCGGCTGTGGCACAGGAGCCGCTTTGCCTTTGGTCGCTTTAGCCGGTGTTGCTGGAGCCTCCGGCTTCTTGTAGTTCACGACAACGGCGGTGGATAGACGACGAATCGTACCTGTGGGCGTGCGCGTATGACGCACCGTCTTATCTACTTCGTAATTGGTTGTGGCGTCTTTACGCACGCTGACATTGTTCTGGGTTCCTGAAGACGTGCCCACAGGAGGCGCACCCGAGCCGATGATAGGTGCCGTGGCGGCCGGAGCAGGTTGGTTCGTCAGTGCGCCGGGTACGCCTGCGGCGCCGGCGCTTGTACCATTGTTGTTCTCGGAAATTTGCTGACTGCGGATCGCCGCTTCGGCGGGATTCTGATTGGGTTTGAAGGTCTCGGCAGTCGCTTCGATTTCGCTGAAATCTAGATCCGCAGTGACCTGCACCCGGACATTGTCACGGCCGACGATGGGTTCGAGAATATCGACAACGCGTTTGATGTAGCTGGCCTCGACTTGATGGACATAGGCGAGTTGCTGGGCATCCAACTGTGAGCCGGGTTTACCTGAGGCATTACTTGAGAGCAGATTGCCGTTTTGATCGATGATGCTCACTGCCGAGATGGGCAGATCGGGCACGCTCGAAGAGACCAAATGCATGATCCCGCCGGCCTGGTCGCGATCCAACTGGCGGCCGGGATATAAAGTGAGAAGCACCGACGCGCTCGGTTTTTGCTGCTCGCGCAAAAACACGCTGGGCTTCGGGATAGCGAGATGCACGCGTGCGCCTTGTACTGCCGAAAGGGACTGTATGGAACGAGAGAGCTCGCCTTCGAGCGCGCGCTGGTAATTCACTTGTTCTTGGAACTGAGTCATCCCGAATTTCTGGTTTTCCATCAATTCGAAGCCGACATTGCCCCCGCGGGGCAAGCCTTGGGAGGCCAAGCGGAGCCGCATTTCGTGCACTTGGTCTGAAGGCACATAAATCGCGCCGCTGCCCTCGAACTTGTAAGGGACATTCGCCTGCTGCAGGGCTTGAATGATCTGGCCGCCGTCGCGGTCGGAAATATTGGTAAAGAGAACCCGGTAGTCCGAATCCTTGCTCCACAGCATTAAACCCACCAGCAGGGATACGAGGATCGCGGTGGCAAGCAACATGAGAAACAGGCGCTGCGCCGGGATGGCACGCAGGCTATAACCGATAGTGGCCGGAAAGGCCGCTCGGGGTTGCATCAATGAAGTACCGGTGTCCGCCATGGATCAATCGCAAAAGTTAAGGGCCTTTGCCCAGGATGGGGCGATTATGCGAACCGACGAGGTCAAACCAATGGGGGAATAGCTGGGGCTTTCCCGCGCATTTCAGGGGAGCGCGGCGCCCGCCCGCTGGTAGCCTGCACAGCATAGGAAAAAGCCCGTTTCGCGGGCCACCGTTCTCAAGGAGTAGGCCATGCCCGGTATCGGATTTGACCCGAGCGTGACAAAAGTCACGCTGGATTCACCCTCATTCACGAAAGCCCCGACGAGCAGCGGACCTGCCTTTGGCAATGCATTGAAAGCGGCGCTCGATGGTGTGAACCACACGCAGAAAAACGCCGAAGCGCTAGCACAGGCGTATCAGATGGAAGACCCGAACGTGGGCGTCGAAGAAACGATGATCGCCATGTCGAAGGCCAATATCAGCTTCCAAGCGCTCGTTCAAGTGCGCAATAAGCTGGTATCCGCCTACCACGACATTATGAATATGCAGGTTTAAGCGGAACGGCAGGGGTTCACGTTCGAGTCCCGGTCCTGCTCAAGTTTCCCCACCACCAGCCGACATTTATTCGGTCAGCCTCTTTGGGACCATCGCCCCATGAACGATATCGCAACCCCTGTTTTCCACGGTGTCGACGACGAAGTCGAGCGACTCGTCAAACAGATCGAAATACCGCCATGCCCGGCGATTCTGACGCGCATTGTGCGGGAGATGCAGGCTGACGAACCCGATTTGAACAAAGTGGCGCAAGGCGTCTCGGCGGATGTGGCTCTATCCGCCGCCATGCTGAAAACCGTCAATTCCCCTTTTTACGGCTTACGGAACAAAGCCAATTCCGTACAGCAGGCGCTGATTCTCCTAGGCCTGCGGAATGTGGGCCAACTGGTTACCGGTTTGCTACTTCGCCAAGCTTTTCCCGTCACCGCGAGCGATGCGATGGAGCGTTTCTGGAATGCTTCGTCCGGCGAGGCGATGGCAACCGCCATGATTGCGCGTGAATTGAAAGTCTGCGATCCCAATCTTGCCTACACGTTCGGGTTATTCCGTGACGCGGGCATGCCGGCCCTGCTAAGCAAGTACAAAGCATATGAGCCCATCATGACCGGCGAGGCAAATCGCCCCGGTGTCCCTCTGCCGATGATTGAAATGGAAAAGTTTGGCGTGCATCACGCCCAGGTCGGTGCCTATTTCGCCAGCAGTTGGCATCTGGACGAGGCAGTTTGGTTAGCCATTCTGCTGCACCATGATTATCCCAAGTGGTTACCTCGCAACAAGGAAATGCCCGTTCGAATGGCAGCGATGGGCTTGATTGCCGAGCAGGTTTATGTCCGCAACGATAGCAAGACGGATTGCGACGAATGGGATCAAGGCGCCGATGCGGCCCTGGAAATCCTGGGGATCGACGGCGACCGCGTCCTAGAGTTCGAAGCGGAATTCGCGGCGCAACGCGCGAACTGAACGGTGCATATCGTTCGGTCCTCGGTCCTATCAGGTATTGAGGGCACATCAGGCTCTATAAGATAGAGATAGCCGGACGTTTTGATCACCCAATTCTGCGTTTGAGTCCCTCGTTCCTCAGCGCGTCCGCGCCAAGCTTGCGCTCGACCGACCTCCTCCGACTCATTTAAGGGTGCGCATTAGGCGGTTTTCGTCTTTGCCCCGATAATAGAATGCGCTGTGTTCAGCGCCATTCCAATAATCAAGCGAGCATTGAGTGCGGTTTGCTTTCTGCATCCTTAAGTTTTTCCCCTTTGGCGGTCTGCAACGGGACTTTCTACAAGTCGCGCGGAGCTGCGCCCGCCGGGGGCACGAAGTGCATGTCTTCACCCGTTCCTGGGAAGGCGACATCCCCGACGGAATCTCGGTGATAGAGTTGCCGCCGCACGGCCTCACCAATCACGCCAGGCAATGGAATTTTTATCGAGACGCTCAGGCGAAAATTGCTGGCGGTCGCTACGACGTCGTCGTTGGCTTCAATAAGATGCCGGGCTTAGATGTGTATTTCTCGGGCGATGTTTGTTTCATAGATCGCGCGCAAAAGCGCAGCGTTTTTTATCGATGGACGCCGCGTTTTCGCCGATTTGCGGCGATGGAGAAGGCGGTCTTCAAAGCCGACTCGGCCACCGAGGTCTTACTGCTCGTCGATTCCGACCGTGAGGTTTACATGCGGCATTACGGCACTTCGCCGGCACGATTTCATCTCCTCCCGCCGGATGTGCCCAAAGATAGGCATTTGCCGGAGAACGGCCAAAGCGCGCGTCACCAAGCGAGAGGGGAACTTGGTATTGCGGCGGGGCAGAAACTGATCCTTGCGCTTGGCTCCGGTTTCAAGATCAAAGGGCTGGATCGCTCGCTCGTCGCGATTGCGGCGTTGCCACCCAAGCTGCGCGAAAAAACGAAGCTGATGGTCATCGGACAGGACAACCCAGGGCCGTTTCAACGCTTGAGCAGCCGATTGCGGATTGCTGAAAAAGTCGAATTCTTGGGTGGCCGCAGTGACGTGCCCCGGTTCCTTTTTGCAGCGGATCTCTTGCTTCACCCTGCTTATTTCGAGGCGGCCGGCACAGTGCTCCTCGAGGCAATGGCCGCCGGGCTTCCGGTGCTCACAACGGATACGTGCGGTTTTGCGCCGCACGTCCTCGCCGCAAATGGCGGTAAGGTCCTGGCGTCGCCTTTCAGGCAAGACGACTTGAACGCGGCGCTACTGGAAATGTTGAGCGGTGATGACGGCTGGGGTGAACGCGGTATGCGATACATTCGAAGCATCGACGTCACCCGCCGGGCGGACGTCGCCGTGAACGTCATTGAGCGTGCGGCTGAACGGAAGGCCCACGGAAGGCGCGTCGCATAATGTTGCGCCTCGAACCGGATTTTCGCGCCGCCTTGCAAGGCAAAGATACTTTCAACGACATCATCTCCTTGAAAGGTGTCGTCTATAGAGAAGTGGCAAATCGGCGTACGCTTCGGTTCGAGCTTCAAGGAAAAAGTTATTTTATCAAGGCACACTTCGGCACAGGCTGGAGAGAGATTTTTAAAAATCTCTTCTCGTT
>DATEOW010000103.1:0-15567 GCA_035273665.1 Burkholderiales bacterium
CGGCACGGTGACGAACTTCGGATCACCGACGTTTTTGTGCATATCGGAGTACGCAAGCTTCTTAGCTTCAATGAGGAAGTGCCAGTATTTCGCGTTCTGATGGCCGAGGGTGGCAAGGTTTACGCTCAATTTCGGCGCGCAAACCTCCGCGAGATTCAACATTTGGAGCGCGCCGATCCCTTGATTGGGCGGCGGCAATTGGTAAATATCGTAGCCGTGATAGCGCGTTGTAATTGGATCTATCCACTCCGATTGATACTCGCCCAGATCCGCCATCGTCATCACGCCGCCCTCGCTCTGCGATTTCGCAACGATGGCTTCGGCAATTGCGCCGGTGTAGAAACCAGCGCGCCCTTCCTGCCGCAACAAGGTGAACGCGCGCGCCATGTCCCCATTCTTCAGGATGCTGTACAACGCCGGCTTTTTGCCGTTCTTCAAATACAAGGCCGCCGTGTCCGGGTCCGAGTAAGAACTAAAGAAACTGTCGGCCATGCGTTCGTGAACGGGCCAGCCGTCGCGCGCCAATTTCTCCGCCGGCTTCAATACGCTATCAAAGGTCTTCGTGCCGAAACGATCAAGCAATGCAGCCCATCCGGAGACTGCCCCAGGGACAACGGCGGAGTTAATTCCGGAACCGGGTATATCGCTGACGCCAAGCGTGTTGCGGAAGTAAGTGCGAGTCCATCCCTGCGGCGCCCACCCGCTGGAATTCAACGCATAAAGTTTTTGGTCTTTCGCAGACCAAACAATGGCGAAGAGATCGCCGCCTAAGCCAGTGCTATTCGGCTCTACGACTGAAAGAACGGCTGCTGCAGCAACAGCCGCATCGATTGCGTTGCCCCCGTCCTGCAAAACATCGAGTCCCGCTGTCGTTGCCAGGGGTTGGCTGGTCGCAATGATGCCATTGCGCGCCAATACCTCGGAGCGGCTTTGGTCCTCATAACCGAAGCCGCGCGTTGCACGATAAGTACGGATTCGCTCCGAAGGAAAAGCAACGGTAGCACTTGGTTTGCCGAACGCATTGGGCGATTGCGCCCTAACCGGCATAGACGGACATAAGAAAAGCAGAAAAACGCTCAGCGCTAAGCAGCGCGAGAACGCGCGGACGAGAACACTCATACGACCTCCTCTGATCGTTGGAAACTCCCATTTCCTCCGCCCAAGAATCGAGCCGGGATGCACTGCGCCTCTGCGGGCGATTTGCTTTTTTTTACTTATTGCGGTGAAGATTAACAGCAAAGGGCCCCGCGATCTTCGGCTCACAAAAAGCGAATACAAGCTCAGGAATATTGGTATTTAATTGACCGTCCAGTGGAACAAGGGCTTAAACATCTACATGGGAAGAATGCTTCGGCAAGCATGGGCACGTCTAAGGCGCTGCCCGGATCGAGAATACGAGCCTGCACTCATACGCCCCGTTCTCGGCAGCATCGCATGCGCAATTCTCTTTCTTCATTGGGATGTGATTGGCGAACGGGGTGACCGTACTGACCTGGTCATTTCTGTTATCGCTTTCTATTGCTGCGCCCTTGCCCTTCTCGCTCATGTTTATTTACATCCCCGGGTTCTACCGCTGCGTCGCTACCTTGCCATCATCATTGACGTTTACTTTATTACCACCGCGCTTTTTCTAGGCCACACCAGCGTAACGCAAGGTTTATCGATTCTTTATCTTTGGATTACCGTGGGTAACGGCCTCCGGTTCGGCAAGACTTATCTGCATGCTGCCCTTGGCCTTTCGATATTAGGATTCACTTTTGCCATGAGTCAGCTGGGTTTCTGGCGAGAGAACCTATGGTTGGGCATCGAACTGCTTTTCGGACAGGTACTGATTGCGCTCTATGTTCGTCGTCTCGTCCTGAATCTCGATCGCGCCCGCGAAGCCGCCGAACAGGCCAATCGCGCCAAGACCACTTTCATCGCGACCGCAAGCCACGATTTGCGCCAGCCCATGCAAGCCCTTTCCCTCTACACGGCCGCGCTGAACGCACGTCGCGTCCATCATGACGATCGGATACTCAATGGCATACAGCTTTCGGTTCAGACGCTCGAGCAGCTCTTCGACAGCCTGCTCGATGTCTCGAAGATGGAAGCTGGCGTCATGCAACCTACGCTCGTTTCTTTTCCGCTTCAGCCGCTACTTGAAAAGGTCGTTGCCTTGGAAAGGCCGCTCGCGGTGGCGAAGAACATTCATATCGAGCTACTGACCACGCCCATAAGCGTCCGTAGCGATCCAATTTTGCTCGAGCGCATTCTGATCAATTTGGTCACGAATGCAGTCCGTTATACGGAGCAAGGCCGGGTAGTCCTTATTTGCGAAGAGATTGGCTTTCGGCGCGCAAGAATCATGGTCACGGACTCGGGCATCGGCATCTCTCTCGAGCATCAGAAAAGAATCTTTGAGCGGTTTTATCGGGCTCGCAAAAGCGGTGGCGAAGGTAGCGGGCTAGGATTGAGCATCGTCAAAAATCTCGCCGAGTCGCTTGGGTACGAAATGAAGGTGGAGTCGACACTCGGTGCCGGCAGTTGCTTTTCACTGGAACTGGACTCAATTGACGAAGCTGTAGACGCGGCAACCAACGAAGACATCCCGCACACGCAACCGGTCAATGGCGCGTGCGTTGCGCTCGTCGATGATGACCCAGAAAATCGTGAGAGTATGGCGTGGCTGTTGTCGGACTGGGGCTGTCAAACCATTTGTGCGCCGAGTCTTTCTGCGCTGGAAGAGCAATTGCACGCCGGCGGTTTCATTCCCGATCTCGTGATCAGCGACTATGAATTGGCCGACGGCGCAACCGGCGACGAAGTGCTGAGGCGAATCAGAATATTGTTCGGCAGCACGTTGCCTGTTTTACTCTTCACCGGACGAACGGACATCGCCGTCTTGCAAAACGAGCTGTTGGATATTCCTGTGATCAGCAAGCCGGTACACGCTGCCAAGCTACGCGCATTTATCGTCCAGGCACTGCGCTAAAAACAAAGGCGGCCCGCAAGCCGCCTTTGTTTTTCTTCAACCCAACAGATTAGGCCTGCTGTTCCTCGGCAGGCGCCGCGGGTTCGTCCGTTGTCACGCCAGCGTCTTCGAATAGCGTTTCTGCCAGGGGGATTTTGCGCGCGTTGTGATACGCGAGCCCTGTCCCGGCCGGAATCAGACGACCGACGATGACATTCTCCTTCAGACCACGCAGATCGTCTTTCTTGCCCATGATCGCCGCTTCGGTGAGTACTCGCGTGGTTTCCTGGAAGGAAGCCGCGGAGATGAACGAATCGGTCGACAGCGATGCTTTGGTGATCCCCAGCAGCATGTGTTGATAGGTCGCCGGACGCTTGCCTTCCGCCTCAACCGCTTCGTTCTCCGTGAGGAGGTCCGCGCGTTCGACTTGTTCGCCGGGGATGAACTTCGTATCGCCCGCATCGTCGATCTGAATACGGCGCAGCATCTGCCGCACAATGACTTCAATGTGCTTGTCGTTAATGCGAACGCCTTGCAGACGATAAACGTCTTGCACTTCGTCGGTGATATAGCGCGCGAGCGCCTCAACGCCCTGCAGACGCAGGATGTCGTGCGGGTCGGCCGGACCATCGACGATGAATTCGCCTTTGTTCACGACCTGCCCGTCATGGACCATCACATGCTTATCTTTGGGGATAAGGAACTCATGTGCCAGGCCGTCCATGTCCGTGATGACCAGACGCTGTTTGCCCTTGGTGTCTTTACCGAAGGAAACGGTACCCGTGACTTCGGCAAGCAAGCCTGCGTCTTTCGGGGAACGTGCTTCGAACAACTCAGCCACACGTGGCAGACCGCCTGTGATGTCGCGCGTCTTGGACGTCTCTTGCGGAATCCGTGCGAGCACTTCGCCAACCAAAGCTTGCTGACCATCTTTCACTGTAATGATCGAGCCCACTTGGAAGGTGATATTGACCGAGTGATCGGTGCCGGCGATTTTTACTTCTTCACCTTTTTCGTTCAGCAGTTTGACCTGCGGACGCACACCTTTACCCGCAGTGCTGCGGCGTTTCGGATCAATAACAACCAAAGTCGACAGACCGGTAATCTCATCGATCTGCTTCGCAACGGTGGTCCCTTCCTCAACGTTTTCGAATTTCACCGTACCGGCGTATTCCGTAATGATCGGCCGGGTATGCGGATCCCATGTACCCAGCACCATACCGGCGCGTACAGGTTGACCGTCGTCCACGAGTAGCGTCGCACCATAAGGAATTTTATGGCGTTCGCGCTCGCGGCCGTTATCGTCGGTGATAAGAACTTCGCCTGTACGTGCAATGACGACCTTCTCGTTCTTGGCATTGGTGACATAACGCATCGGTAAGGTAAAGCGCGCCACGCCGTTCGACTTCGACTCGACCTGACTCGCCACCGCAGTACGCGAAGCCGCGCCGCCGATGTGGAACGTCCGCATTGTTAGCTGTGTGCCCGGCTCGCCGATCGACTGCGCCGCTATGACGCCCACCGCTTCGCCAACGTTGACCGATGTTCCGCGACCCAGATCGCGGCCGTAGCATTTCGCGCATAGGCCGTGACGCGTATCGCAATTCATCGGCGTACGAACCTTCACCTCATCGATACCGAGCGCTTCGATCTCATCGACTTCGTCTTCGTTCAGCAGCGTGCCGGCGGGGAACAACACATCCTGTGTTTCCGGATGATAGAGATCCGCCACGGTGACGCGACCCAGAATGCGTTCGCGCAAGGCTTCAACCACTTCGCCGCCTTCCACGAGCGCCTTCATTGCAACGCCGTTTTCCGTCTTGCAATCGTCTTCGGTCACAACCAGATCCTGCGTCACATCGACCAGACGGCGTGTCAGGTAACCTGAGTTCGCTGTCTTCAACGCCGTATCGGCCAAACCTTTACGAGCACCGTGCGTCGAGATGAAGTACTGCAGTACGTTCAGCCCTTCGCGGAAGTTGGCGGTAATCGGCGTTTCGATAATGGAACCGTCCGGCTTGGCCATCAGGCCGCGCATGCCGGCAAGCTGGCGAATCTGCGCCGCAGAGCCGCGCGCTCCAGAGTCCGCCATCATGTAGATGGAATTGAAGGATTCCTGCTTGACCGTTTTTCCGGAACGGTCTTGCACTTGTTGATTCGACAACTGGTCCATCATCGCTTTGCCGACTTGATCGCCAGCGCGGCCCCAGATATCGACCACCTTGTTGTAGCGCTCACCGGAAGTCACCAAGCCCGAGGTGTACTGCTTCTCGATTTCCTGAACTTCCGTTTCGGCCGCTTCAATCAGTGTGTATTTCTCGTTCGGCACGAGCATATCGTCGACGCAAATGGAAATACCGGCGCGCGTGGCACTGGTGAAGCCCGATTGCATCAACTTGTCGGCGAAGATGACCGTTTCGCGCAAACCGCAGCGCCGGAAAGACGCGTTGATCAGCTTGGAGATCTCTTTTTTCTTCAACGCCTTGTTAATGAATTCGAAAGGCAGTCCGGGCGGAAGGATCTCCGATAGCAAAGCACGTCCCACCGTCGTGTTGTAGCGGGTCACTTTCGTGCTGCGTTCACCGGTCGTCTCATCAAGAACGGTTTCGCGAATGCGCACGACGACGCGTGAGTGCAATTCCACCTTGCCCATGTCATAGGCACGCTGCGCTTCGACGACATCGGAGAACACCATCCCGTCACCGACACCATTCACTTTGTCGCGTGTGGCGTAGTACAAGCCCAACACGATGTCCTGCGAGGGGACGATGATCGGCTCGCCGTTAGCTGGCGACAATACGTTGTTCGAGGCAAGCATCAGGGTGCGTGCTTCCATCTGCGCTTCGAGCGACAGGGGAACGTGTACAGCCATTTGGTCGCCGTCAAAGTCAGCGTTGAAGGCCGCGCACACGAGCGGATGCAATTGAATGGCTTTACCTTCGATGAGCACGGGCTCGAAAGCCTGGATGCCTAAGCGATGGAGTGTCGGTGCGCGGTTCAACATCACCGGATGTTCGCGAATCACCTCTTCGAGGATATCCCACACCACCGGCGTTTCGGCTTCGACTTCGCGCTTCGCCGCCTTGATGGTCGTGGCAATGCCCATCATTTCCAGCTTATGGAAAATGAAAGGCTTGAACAGCTCGAGCGCCATTTTCTTCGGCAGACCGCACTGATGCAGTTTGAGCTGCGGACCCACCACGATGACGGAACGGCCGGAGTAATCGACGCGTTTGCCCAGCAAATTCTGACGGAAACGACCGCCCTTGCCTTTGATCATGTCGGCCAGCGATTTGAGCGGACGCTTGTTCGCGCCGGTCATGGCTTTGCCGCGACGACCGTTGTCGAGCAGCGAATCCACCGCTTCCTGCAGCATGCGCTTCTCGTTGCGCACGATGATCTCGGGGGCTTTCAGCTCCAGTAGACGCTTCAGGCGGTTGTTACGGTTGATCACGCGGCGATACAGATCGTTCAGATCGGAGGTCGCGAAACGGCCGCCGTCCAGCGGCACGAGCGGACGCAGTTCCGGCGGCAGCACCGGCAACACTTCCATGATCATCCAATCCGGCTTGATGCCGGATTTTTGGAAGCCTTCGAGGACCTTCAGGCGCTTCGCGAGCTTCTTGATCTTGGTATCGGAGCTGGTCGCTTCCAGATCTTTGCGTAGCTGTTCGATTTCATGCGGCGAATCGAGTGAGCGCAGCAATTCGCGCACGCCTTCGGCACCCATCAGGGCCTGGAAGTCGTCGCCGAATTCTTCGGTCTTCGCCAGGTAGTCATCTTCAGTCAGCAACTGGCAACGCTTCAGCGGCGTCATCCCAGGGTCGGTGACGACGAACGCTTCAAAGTACAAAACGCGTTCGATATCGCGCAGCGTCATGTCGAGCACCAGACCCAGACGTGAAGGGAGCGATTTCAGGAACCATATGTGCGCGGTCGGGCTGGCCAGTTCGATGTGGCCCATGCGGTCACGACGCACTTTGGCGAGCGTGACTTCAACGCCGCACTTTTCGCAGATCACACCGCGATGCTTGAGGCGTTTGTATTTGCCGCACAAGCATTCGTAATCTTTGATGGGCCCGAAAATCTTCGCGCAGAAGAGACCATCGCGTTCCGGTTTGAAGGTGCGATAGTTGATCGTCTCCGGCTTCTTCACTTCACCGTAAGACCACGAGCGAATCTTCTCCGGCGATGCCAGACCGATCTTGATCGCGTCGAACTCTTCTTCCTGCGTGACCTGCTTAAATAAATCGAGCAGTGCTTTCATGTCTACAAACTCCTTCGGAGTAATGCTTTAAACGAGGCGCTTATGCGCCTCGTACGTTCTCTTAGTAGCGTTCCAGGTCGATGTCGATGCCGAGTGAGCGGATTTCCTTCACCAATACATTGAAGGATTCGGGCATACCGGCGTCGATCTTGTGATCGCCCTTGACGATGTTTTCGTACACCTTGGTCCGGCCATTGATGTCGTCCGATTTGACCGTAAGCATTTCCTGCAGGGTATACGCGGCACCGTAAGCTTCGAGCGCCCAAACTTCCATCTCCCCGAAACGCTGGCCGCCGAATTGCGCCTTGCCGCCGAGCGGTTGCTGCGTGACCAGGCTGTAAGGCCCCGTGGAGCGCGCGTGCATCTTGTCGTCGACCAAGTGGTGCAACTTCAGCACATGCATGTAGCCGACCGTAACCTGACGATCGAATGCATCGCCCGTGCGGCCGTCGTACAGCACGACCTGACCTGAACGAGGGATACCGGCGAGGTCCAGCATGCTCTTGATCTCTTCCTCAGTCGCGCCGTCGAACACCGGCGTCGCGAAGGGCACGCCCTCTTGCAGGTTCTTCGCCATGCGGATGATTTCCTCGTCGCTGAATTGACTGAGGTCCTCGACCTTGCCGCTATTGTTGTAGACCTTGTCGAGGAAACCTCGGATCTCCGCGACGTTCGCTTGGCTTTTGAGCATGTCGCTGATGCGGTGACCCAAACCTTTGGCGGCCCAACCCAGATGGGTTTCAAGGATCTGCCCAACGTTCATGCGCGAGGGCACACCCAGCGGGTTTAAGACGATATCGACCGGCGTTCCATCAGCCATGTAGGGCATGTCCTCGACCGGCGTGATCTTCGAGATAACGCCTTTATTGCCGTGACGGCCCGCCATTTTGTCGCCGGGCTGAATGCGGCGTTTAACGGCCACATAGACCTTGACCATCTTCTGCACGCCGGGCGGCAACTCGTCACCCTGCGTGAGCTTGCGTTTTTTCACTTCGAACATTTTGTCGAAGCCTTCGCGCATTTTGCTCAAGCTGTCTTTCAGCGCTTCGAAAGCGGCTTGCTGGTCTTCGTCGCTCAAGCTGATCTCGAACCAGCTGTGGCGTTCGTTCTCGGTCAAATATTCCCGCGTAATCTTCGTGCCCTTGGGGAGCTTAGGGCCTTTCGCCGCGATTTTTCCATTCAGATGTCGCTCGATACGGCCGAAGGTGTCGTCTTCGACGATCCGCAACTGATCGTTCAAGTCGTTGCGGTAACGCTTCAGTTCATCGTCGATGATCTGTTGCGCACGCTTATCGCGCTCGATACCTTCGCGGGTAAAGACCTGCACATCAATGACCGTGCCGCTAATGCCCGAAGGCACGCGCAGCGAAGTGTCTTTTACGTCGGAAGCCTTCTCGCCGAAAATGGCGCGCAGCAACTTCTCTTCGGGCGTCAATTGGGTTTCGCCTTTAGGCGTCACTTTTCCGACCAACACATCGCCCGCTTCGGTTTCCGCGCCAATGTATACGATGCCGGATTCGTCCAAGCGACCCAGTTGTCCTTCGGACAAATTCGAAATATCGCGCGTGATCTCTTCCGGCCCCAGCTTCGTATCGCGTGCAACAACCGTCAGCTCTTCGATGTGAATCGACGTGTAACGGTCGTCAGCAACGACTTTCTCCGAAATCAGGATCGAATCCTCGAAGTTGTAGCCGTTCCAAGGCATGAAGGCCACGAGCATGTTTTGGCCCAGCGCGAGTTCGCCCTTGTCGGTGGATGCGCCATCGGCCACGACGTCGCCCTTGGCGATTTTCTCGCCGACGCTCACGAGCGGGCGCTGGTTGATGTTGGTGTTCTGGTTGGAGCGCGTGTACTTCACCAGATTGTAGATATCGACGCCGACTTCACCTGCGACGGTTTCGTCGTCGTTTACGCGCACCACAATACGACTCGCGTCGACGTAGTCGACCATGCCGCCACGCAATGCTTGAACCGCCGTACCGGAGTCGACCGCGACGGTGCGTTCGATGCCCGTACCGACTAAGGGCTTCTCCGGACGCAAGCAAGGCACCGCTTGGCGCTGCATGTTGGAACCCATCAAGGCACGGTTCGCGTCATCATGTTCCAGGAACGGAATGAGCGAAGCCGCAACGGAGACGATTTGCGAAGGCGCCACATCCATGTACTGCACTTCGGCGGGCGACTTCAGTTCGAACTCGCTCTTGTAGCGGCAAGACACCAGCGTATCGGTCAATTCGCCTTTGTCGTTTAATTGCGCATTCGCTTGGGCGATAACGTAATTGCCTTCTTCGATAGCCGAAAGGAAATCGATCTGATCGGTCACCTTGCTGTCGATCACGCGGCGATACGGTGTTTCCATGAAACCGTACTCGTTCGTCTGCGCAAAAAGCGCAAGCGAGTTGATCAGGCCGATGTTCGGACCTTCAGGCGTTTCGATCGGGCAGACACGACCGTAATGGGTCGGGTGCACGTCGCGGACTTCGAAGCCGGCGCGTTCACGCGTCAGGCCGCCAGGCCCGAGCGCCGAAACCCGCCGCTTATGCGTGATCTCGGACAACGGGTTGGTCTGATCCATAAACTGCGACAACTGCGAGGAACCAAAGAATTCCTTGATCGCCGCGGAAATTGGCTTCGCATTGATTAGATCGTGCGGCATCAAGTTATCGCTCTCGGCTTGAGAGAGACGTTCTTTGACGGCGCGCTCCACGCGCACGAGGCCGGCGCGGAATTGATTCTCGGCAAGCTCGCCAACCGAACGCACACGGCGGTTACCGAGGTGATCGATATCATCGATCTCGCCACGACCGTTACGCAATTCCACCAAGATGCCGACCACGGCAAGAATGTCGTCGTTCGAAAGTACGCCTGCACCTTCGGCGCCTTGGGCACCGACGCGTTCATAAAAGCGACGCAACCACCCCGGCGCTCGATCGTCCATTTTCACCGGGTAGGCTCGGCGGTTGAATTTCATGCGGCCGACCTGCGACAAGTCATAACGCTCTTCAGCGTAGAACAAGCCGTTGAACAAGCTTTCCACCGCATCTTCCGTCGGCGGTTCGCCGGGACGCATCATGCGATAAATCGCAACGCGGGCGGCAAGTTGGTCCGTCGTCTCGTCGATGCGTAGGGTGTTGGAAATATAGCCGCCCTGATCGAGATCGTTGGTGTACAGCGTCTTGATCGTATCGATCTTCGCTTCGCGCAGTTTTGCCAGCACCGTTTCGACGATTTCTTCGTTCGCGTTTGCGACGACTTCACCCGTCTCGGTATCGATCACATTGGTTGCCAGCGTGCGGCCGAGCAGAAATTCGTCCGGCACGTTCATCCGGCTGATACCCGCCGCTTCCAAATCACGGATGTGCTTGACCGTAATGCGCTTGTCTTTGGGGATGACAACCTTGCCCGATTTATCGACAAAATCGAAGCGGGCCAATTCACCGCGTAGACGTTCGGGAACGAGTTCGAATTGCGCAAACTCCTTGCCTACATGGAAGGTATCGAAGTCGTAGAACTGCTCGAGGATCTGCTCGGGCGTGAGTCCGATCGCCTTCAGCAGGATGGTCACCGGCATTTTGCGGCGACGATCGACGCGGAAATAGAGAAAGTCCTTCGGATCGAATTCGAAGTCGAGCCAGGAACCGCGATAGGGAATGATCCGCGCGCTGAACAGCAGCTTGCCCGAAGAATGTGTCTTGCCGCGGTCGTGTTCGAAAAACACGCCGGGGGAGCGATGCAACTGCGAAACGATGACTCGCTCGGTACCGTTGATGACGAACGAACCGGTGGTCGTCATGAGCGGAATCTCGCCCATGTAGACCTCTTGTTCTTTTACTTCCTTGACCGTGGGCTTGGACGCTTCTTTGTCCATGATGGTCAAACGGACTTTCGCGCGCAGCGGACTAGCGAAAGTCAGGCCCCGCTGCTGACATTCTTTGACGTCGAAGGGCGGCTCGCCGAGCTGATAGCTGACGAAGTCCAGCCGCGCGTTGCCCGAATGACTACTGATCGGGAAGATCGAATGAAAAGCCGCTTGCAAACCCTGGGTCTTGCGCGCCGTGCCTGGAATGGCAGCCTGCAAGAATTCGGAATAGGACTCGAGCTGGGTCGCCAGCAGGAAAGGCACGTTCAGCACGGCTTGGCGCTTGGCGAAGCTCTTGCGGATACGCTTTTTCTCGGTCGCGGAATAGGTAATGGCGGTCATGAACGCTCCGGGGTTGGGAGACACGTACTAAAAAACAAACAAAACAAAGAACAGAAAATATGGGACTACGTTGCAATCCAATGGTTTCTGCACTTCAATCCATCAAATGCACAAATGGCAAAAGGCTGACGGCCGTATGGGCCGCCAGCCTGCCGCCAACAGCTTTATTTCAACTCGGCTTTGCCGCCGGCTTCGGTCAATTGCTTGACGATGTCCTCGGCGTCTTTCTTGGCAATGCCTTCCTTCACGGGCTTCGGTGCGCCATCGACCAGGTCTTTGGCTTCTTTCAGACCCAGGCCGGTCACCGCGCGAACGACTTTAATGACGTTCACTTTGTTGTCGCCTGCGGCCGAGAGGATGACGTCGAACTCGGTTTTCTCTTCCGCGGCAGCAGCAGCGCCGCCGCCGGCAGCGGGGGCAGCAACAGCAACAGCCGTCGCAGCGGCGGAGACGCCGAATTTTTCTTCGATCTGCTTGATCATTTCGGACAACTCGAGCACGGTCATGTTCGAGATCGCGTCGAGGATGTCAGCTTGTGCAATAGCCATTTCTAAAACTCCTGAATTAGTCGCTTATTTATTGATAAGTAATCTGAAACTAGGCTGCTTTTTGATCGCGTACGGCGGCCAATGCACGGGCAAACGAAGTCGGAACCTCATTCAGCGTACGGGCCAGCTTGGCAATCGGGGCCTGTAAGGTCGCCGCCAAGGTGGCGAGCAATTGCTCGCGCGACGGCATGGATGCGAGCGCAGCGACTTCCTTGGCGGAAATCACGGCATTCGGCATCGCGCCGGCCTTGATGACGAACTTGTCATTGCCCTTGGCGAACTCGCTCAACACTTTGGCGGCATTGACCGGGTCGGACGAAATCCCGTACATCAGCGGACCGACCATTTTGTCGGCCAGCTTTTCGAACGGGGTGTCCTTCACGGCGCGGCGCGCCAGCGTGTTCTTGAGCACGCGCAGATAAACGCCCGACTTGCGCGCCTCACGGCGCAGGTTCGTCAGGTTGCCTACTTCCAGACCACGGTACTCAGCCAGGACGATCGCTTGCGCACCGGCCACTTCCGCGGCTACTTCGCTTACGACTGCCTGTTTCTCTTCGAGATTGAGACCCAAGGTCTACCTCCATTTTTTAACGCCATAGGCTTTCGCCTCAGGCAACACAGCGACCTCTTCAGGAGGTTCGCCGCCGGCTTGTACAGCCAACGGCGCAAATCCATCATGGGTGCGCCATCTGCGTTGGGTACCGCTCACATTAAGTTCGCCGCACTGTTCCGCTTTGAACCCCAACGGTCTTTGACAACCTGTTGTGTGACCAATAGAACCGGTCGCACAACAGCCCAAAGTGCCGCCTCCGCTTTCGCAGAGGTCTTCATTCTTTAAGCCGAAGCTCCGCCGCTCAGCGTGCCGATATCCACACGCACGCCCGGTCCCATCGTGCTGGACACCGACAGCTTGCGCAGATACACGCCCTTGCTCGTGGCAGGTTTCGCTTTGTTCAATGCATCGATCAATGCGTCGAGATTCTGTTTCAACGCTTCTGGCGCGAAAGACGCACGTCCGATCGGACACTGTACGATGCCGGCTTTGTCGGTGCGGTACTGAACCTGACCGGCTTTCGCGTTCTTCACCGCCGTCGCGACGTCCGGCGTCACAGTGCCGACCTTCGGGTTCGGCATCAGGCCGCGTGGACCGAGAATCTGGCCGAGCGTACCGACAACACGCATGGTGTCGGGGCTGGCGATGGCGATATCGAAGTCGATCTTGCCCGCCTTGATCTGTTCGGCGAGATCTTCCAAACCGACGATGTCCGCGCCGGCGGCTTTCGCAGCGGCCGCTTTATCGCCTTGCGCGAAAACAGCGACACGCAGCGTCTTGCCGGTGCCGGCCGGCAGCACCACGGAACCGCGTACGAGTTGGTCGGATTTCTTCGCATCGATACCGAGGTTCACGGCAACGTCGACGGACTCGTCGAACTTCGCAGTTGCCGTTTTTTTCACCAAAATCAGCGCATCCAAAATCGCATAAGGCTTATTGCGTTCTACTGCGCCGACCAGTGCCTGTTGACGTTTAGAGAGCTTGCTCATTTCACGCCCTCCACCAGAATGCCGATACTGCGTGCGCTCCCGGCAATGGTGCGAACTGCCGCATCCATATCCGCTGCAGTCAGATCGGGCATTTTGGTCTTGGCGATTTCCTCGGCTTGCGCACGCGTAATCTTGCCGACCTTATCCGTATGAGGCTTGGCGCTGCCCTTGGTAATTTTCGCTGCCTTCTTGATGAGAATGGTCGCCGGCGGCGTCTTCATCACGAAAGTGAAACTCTTATCCGCAAAAGCGGTGATCACCACTGGAATCGGCAAGCCCGGCTCGACGCCTTGGGTTTGAGCGTTGAACGCCTTGCAGAATTCCATGATGTTCAGACCCCGCTGACCGAGCGCGGGACCGATAGGCGGGCTGGGATTAGCCTTGCCCGCCGGCACTTGCAGCTTGATATAGCCGACGATTTTCTTTGCCACAACATTCTCCTAGTGGGTGCAAGCGATACGTTCGAGACGCATCTCCCCGGTTAAAACACTTCAACAAACCTGCGAAACTCTTGATGCCTACCCGACCACCTTCGTCGAGCGTTTAAACGCTTACGACATCGCGCCATCTGAGCGCTATCGCCTCTACTGCCTTTGTCCTCGCTCGCGTCGCTGCGCTGGCTCGCGATCATCAAAAACATCGCCATTCTTGTCGCCTACCCGACTTCCTGCTTCGGGTCTTTTTGCTCCAACGTTATCGCGAGTGACTGCGAAAACGCCTCTATTCCTTTGTCCTCGCTCCCAGCTGCGCTGCCTCGCGACCTTACTCGGCCTCGCAAAGGCTTAAGCCTTCTCTACTTGCCCAAACTCCAACTCCACCGGCGTGGCACGACCGAAAATGGTCACCGATACGCGCAGCTTGCTCTTGTCGTAATTGACGTCTTCGACCGAACCATGGAAATCCGTGAAAGGGCCTTCCTTGACACGCACCGACTCGCCCACCTCGAACAAGATTTTCGGTTTCGGTTTTTCCACACCTTCCTGCATCTGATGCAGGATGTTGTTCACTTCTTTATCGCTTATGGGCGGCGGCTTGCGGCCGTGCGCGCCGCCGACGAATCCGGTGACCTTGGCGGTGTTTTTCACCAGATGCCAAGCTTCATCGTCCATATCCATTTCGACGAGAACGTAGCCGGGGAAAAACTTCCGTTCGGAAATATTCTTCTGCCCGCCCTTCATTTCGACGACTTCCTCAGTCGGCACCATGATGCGGCCGAACTTGTCCTGCATGCCGGCGCGCTTGATGCGATCTTCCAGCGCGCGCTGCACCGACTTCTCGAAGCCGGAATAGGCGTGTACGACATACCAGCGCATGCTCATGTTTATTTCCAACCCAGCAAGAGGTCATAAAGACCCCATTCCACCAGCTTGTCCACGGTCCACAGGAACAAGGCCATTACGAAGACAAAGGCGAATACCGCGGCGGCGGTCTGAAACGATTCCTTGCGCGTCGGCCAAACGACTTTCCTGCGTTCCTCGTTCGCTTCACCGACGAAGGCCCACGCCTCTTGACCCGGCGCCGACCACGAGGCAATGGCCACGGCAGCCAATATGCCCACGATCACAATGCCCGCACGCGCAAAGGCATGCAGATTCGAAAAGTAATAAAAGCCCACCAAGCCTGCGATTAACAGCAAGCCCGCAAGGGCAATCTTGATTTTGTCCGCCATGAAGCGTTTTCGCCTAGCCGCAGGCCTTTACAGACGCGGCCTCAAATTCATTCAACGAGATCGATTGAGCAGGTGGCAGGCCAAGAGGGAATCGAACCCCCAACCTTCGGTTTTGGAGACCGACGCTCTGCCAGTTGAGCTATTGGCCTGCTGTGCGGCGAAGGGATTTTCTTCCCTTCGCGCCAACTCAATCACCTCGACCAAACGGGCCAAAGCCCGTCGCCGCCTTATTCAATAATCTTAGTCACCACACCTGCACCGACGGTTCTGCCGCCTTCGCGGATGGCGAAGCGTAAGCCGTCTTCCATCGCGATCGGGGCAATCAGCGTGACGGTAATGGCCACGTTATCCCCAGGCATCACCATCTCGGTCCCCGCCGGCAGATCC
>DATEOW010000104.1:0-2749 GCA_035273665.1 Burkholderiales bacterium
ATGGTTCGTCCAAGCTGGGAACGCCGAAGAAGCGCGCGAGCTACTGGCAGCCGGCAGTGGTTATTGCACCCACATCGGCGACTGCGTGAATCTCGACGTCGAACGCATCGAAGACTGACTCACCAGCGCGTGCGAGTTCATCGAAACGACGCGACATTCCTACCGTAATCAACTCTCGTTCGTGCTATCGATCTACGCTGGCTTGCGTGTCATCCTCACACGGAGGTATCCCGCATCATGACGAAGCCAATCCCGGACAAAGCGGAAGTGGCGCTCGAATATCCGGACAAGCTCTACATCGGAACATTCGAGAGAACTGCGCGCTTCGATGCGCATCTAGACGAAAATGGAATCTCGCTCAGCCTTCATCGCACTGGCGAGGCGAACACACGGAAGTCCGTTCACATGCACTTTCACTATGCGTTGTTTGCGGAAATCCTTCACGATCTGGCGAAAACGGTATCTTCCATGCCGCCCGCCGATGCGACGCACCGCGAGGCATTGCGGGATGGGGCAGAGGCTCTCTATCGCGCCCTCGACGCTCCCGCCCTGACAAGGAGACGCCAGACAAAGAGGCTCTAGCGAAGCATCTCATTCTCGGAAGACGTTTTGCTGGTTGATCGCCTACCGCGTTCCATTTGGAAGCTAGTCTACTTCCCGGCGCAAAATCGGCGTGTTGCGGCGTGGTAATCAACAGTGCGATGCAACGCAAATCGCGCCGGGATGAGCGGCGCGACCGAGAGGCGTGACGGTTGGCAGGAGCGGCTAAGGGATCGTTTGCTTCTCGATGGCGCGCCCGAGGTTGAGCACATTGTCGGCAATGACACCGAGCCCGACCCAGCGGGTCATCCCAACGTAGCCCTTGTAGCGGCATCGAGCGAGGCCGTGGCGCCGCTTGACCACGCTGATGCGTCCTTCAGACCCGGTGCGCCATTTCTGACCGTTGCGGAACCAGCGCTTCCTCTGCTCGCGCTTGCGCTCGGGGCTCTTGGTCGAGCGATTGGGAATGCAGACGCGCTTGACGCCTTTCGCTTTCGCGGCCGCCTCATTCCTGAGCGAGTAGAATGCGGCATCCGCTGCCACCAAACGCGGCGCGCGGCCGAGCAGCGCTTGATGTGTCTCGATCGCGGCGACCAGCAGGTCCGAGTCATAGGGCCGCTGAGGATAGACTTGGTAATCGGTAATGATCTGGTTCTCGGCCTCCTGCAGCTTCACCATTTTGCCGAACTCGTTCGGCTTGCCGGCCTTGCCCTTGCGAATAACTTCAGTTGAGGGCTCGAACAGACTGAGGAGCTTGCCTTCGCTGCGTGTGTTGCCGCGGAAGATGCGTGCCCTGGTCTGTCGCATCACCTGCTTGACGCGCAGTGCCATCTGATCGAGTTCTTGGCGCAGGCCCTCCAGCACAAGCTGCTGCAAGATGTCCTTCGAATGCTTCACACCTCGCTCGATCTCTTCGGAGAAGCGCTTTGCCTGTCCCACGACCCGGCTTGTTGCATCCAACAACCGGCCATAGCGCTGCTTCAACTTGTCCTGATTGACCGAGCTTTTGGCGCGCGCGACGCGCCCGATCTCCAGCAGCCGCAGCTTCACGCTCCGGCTCCGGTCACGCAGTTTAGTCCCGGCGGCGCCCACGATCTTGGTTATCTTACGCATGGTGCGCGTCAGCACCCGCACTCCGTCTCCCAGCAAGGTGCTGTCAGTCGGGTGATGGATGTCAGTCTCCACCACCGTTGTGTCCACACGCATCCGCCGCCCAGCCGTCACGCCCTGGTCGCGAGCGATCTGAACCAATCGTTCGTGAACCTCCTTGAGAACCTCCGGCCCGAGCGCCACACCCCAGCGCCCCATCGTCTTGGCGTCCGGCGCCTTGCCGGCGCCGACCCGGGTAAAGTCCCGATAAACCAGGTTGGCGCGCACCTCGCGCTCCAGCACCTCATAGCTCCAGTTGCGGATGTGCTTCAGGATCAGCAGCCGCAGCACCATCTCGGCGGGCGCGCCGCGCCGCCCGCGACAACGGCTCTTGGGATGTCGGTTTGCCAGGGCCTCGTACACCGCCGCCACAATGGCTTCATCCGAAAGCACCATATCGGCGTGCTTCATCCAGCCTTCACGAAGATCGCTCACTTCCGCGGCAATCAGCCCGTCGCCGAAGCCGAGCTGCGTTCGTCGCATCTCAATCATGCCGCTTGCTCCGTGTCTTCCGCGCAGTCCGTTCCGGGCGCAGCAGGTCATGATTGAGCTCGCAGATCGCCTCGATCGCCTCCTTCAGTTCCTGATAATTGCTGAGCCAGCGACGTACCTCCGCAACCCGCTCGCGGCGCACGCTGATCTGACGCGTGCGTCCCCCCGGGTAGGTCACGGTCAAGACAAACACTTGATGCCCTTCACCCCGCGCGCATTTGGGGCAGCCCTTCGTGTGTCGGACCGTGCGCTCCAACAGCGAGCCACGCAGCAACTCGCCGCTGATCGGCAATTTGCTCACCAACTTCTCACGCGCGCGCAGAGCCTTATCTCGAATCATTCATAAGAATGAATCAGTGCCGGCCGCCAGCGTCAACCCCAATCCCGTTCGATCTCGCAGTTTTCCGATACCCAGCCGATTCTGCGCAAAGGTCAAAGCCCGCTAATTTTGCGCCGGGAAGTAGCTAAAGCCCCGTCATCAAAGAAACAGACATGTCGATGCCAATCAGGACGAGGGGGCACGCAAACGCGCGGCAACCGGTACGGAAGCAAATCTAGGCCGCTTCGA
>DATEOW010000105.1:0-9100 GCA_035273665.1 Burkholderiales bacterium
GTTACCTTGAGTGCGGATACCGCCGCCATCTACATGGGGGCCGGCCAATCCCAGCTAATTGCCGATACTTTGATCGCCCGCGGCCGTTCCGCGGACACACCCATTGCATTGGTGGAAAGCGCTTCGCTCGCGCAAGCACAAGTCCGCTACGGAATTTTGCGGGAGCTTCCCACACTCGCTTCGCAGATGGGTGATGGACCCGCAGTTATTCTTCTAGGCGAAGTGCTGCGTGAAAAGCTAGCCGAGCAAATGGCCGCCGTTCACACACTCATGGCGGCAGCACGTTCCTGAGCGGATAATTCCGCCGTACGTGGGGATCCAAAGAAATTCTCGGCATGACGCCAGTAGAACAACTGCCGCTGCGCATAGAGCGGCAGAGCGCTCGTCTCCGTTCCCTTTAAATCGAGGAATGAATCGCGGCCGCATTCCTCCGCGGCTGGAAGCGGAATTTTTTCGTCTGCCGTCCAGGGGCGCAGCCTGAGCTTCGCAAGCGCCCAAGTCAGCGTGCTCCGGCGGTCAATCCAATCGTGCATGTGGGCGAGGGAATGAAGCGCATTCGGCCGGCCCGATAAGTTATAGAGGGTGCCGCCGGAAATAAAAGGCGTCTTCAACGCATTCGGCATATAACGGCGGAATACTTCGGCCAACAGTTCATGCGTTCCTTTGCACTTGGAACTCAGTGTCGCGGCATAGCCGAGATACTCGCGCGTTAAGCCGGGCGTAAACGGCAACATCTCTTGTTGCCACGCGCAATAAGGGTTCGCAGCAATACGGATTCGTGTGCGGTTGCGGATGATGAACGCCATGATGCCGAACTCATCGTCGCTGTGTTGCGCGCTTTCATGACGGAACGCCTGATGAAAACCCTCGTACATCGCCTCCTGCCATCCTCTACTGAACGGCGTGGCCGCCTTCGGCCCGAGAAAGCGCTCGGCTTTGGCAAATACCGGTTTCGCATAGGCGGCAAAGTTTTGCAGCGGCACTTTGGGCGCTCGCATTAGTTGCGGTCCCAATCCATCCCATACTGCACCGGCTGAGGGATCGAGCGCATGGATCAAGCGGGGAATGAATAGCTGTAGCGCCGGATTGGCGAACTCCGTGCGGCGTAGATATTCACGAAACGGCTCGCTATCGAAAAATGCGCCGGGGGGCGCAAGAAACTCGTATGAGAGTTTCTCCCGTTTTGCCGCCGCCATCGCGAAGAGCCCATCCGCATCGCCCGCCTCGTTGGGATGACGCACGATCAGCGTCTTCGCGGGGACCCGATGGTGGTTGAGCAGATACATCAGCACGCGTGAATCGAAGCCGCCGCTCAATAAAAGGCATCCCGGCCTGCCATATGAGAGATAACCCAGCACACTGCGGTCGAGCGTGGCGAACACCCCTGCAAGATCCGCACGCTCCAGGGTGATCTGTGGTGCTGGATCCGGCCACGGCCAGTAGCGTTGCATGTGGAGGGAATCGTTTGCCACCTGATAGCGCAAAACCGTCGCGGCGGGAACGCGCTCGACGCCGCGCAATAGACTGCGCTCGCCCAAGGTATGTCCCATGACCAGGTAGCATCCCCAGGCTTGAGGGTCAGGCTCATTCTTTACCCAGCCTCGCTGCACGAGCCCTTGCAGGGTGCTTGAGAGCAGCAACTCCCCCGCTGTCCGCGACATGAAAAGCGGTTGTGCCCCAAGAAAATCCGTTACGACAGTCAGTACACGGTGCTGTGCGTCCCAATGGATGAAAGCAAAGCCGCCGTCGAAACCACATAGCCGTTCGCTCGCAGCGTCCGAGTCGAGCGGCACTATTTCTTCAAGCGCAGTCGCAAGTTCAAGCTGCTTGAGATGAATGGGCGTGCCGGTGATGCAAAGGAAATTGCCGTTCGGCGCATGTTGCAGATACGCGAAAGGCGCCGCATGTTCGGATGTCGGCCGGCAATAGAGGACCCCGCCTTTGACGGCGACACGAAGCTCCCTTTCTTGCAGGTCCCCGCCCATAGACAGGTTGGGACCAAAGCGACCGGTGACCAGCATAGAGGTCCTGAGTATTCTTATTGCCCGGAACTATAACAAGCGACGTGCGGCACTGGGAGCCGATCGCATGGCTAGATGACCTAACCCTCTCGCCATATACGTGGCTTTTCGCGCCCTTCTTTGCTGTTAAAGCAGCGCCAATGACGGCCATAATGTCGGGCATGAGCGCCAAAATCCTTATCGTCGGCGGCACACCCCAGAATCGCCTGGTTCTGTGCGGGCTATTGCAGGACGATTTCGACATGCACGCGGTGCAGGATGTCTCTACCGCATTGCAACGTACAGCCTCGCTCAATCCAGAGATCGTGCTTCTAAGCCCGGGGAACTGCGATGCCGGACAAGTCCATCGCCAATTGCAAGCAGACCCACGCACCGCTCACATCCCCGTGATTTACATGCTCGATAGCGCAGAGGGGGACGAAGCCTGGCAATGCATGAGTCGCGGCGCGGCCGACTACATCAGCTGGCCTTACCACCCGGCGCTTGTTAAAGCGCGACTTCAGCAGCAGCTCGAACTAAAGCGTTCGCGCGAGGCGTTGCAAACTTTGATCCGCACCGACGAACTCACGCAGGTGGCGAACCGCCGAGCGTTCGAAGATGCTTTGGCGGATGAATGGAAACGCTGCGGCCGCGCGAGCACCTATCTGTCGATGTTGCTGATTGAGGTCGACCGTTTCGACACTTACGCCACGCGTAACGGCAAAGCCGCCGCCAATGCGCGCCTGCAAGAAATTGCGGCCTGCATCGCCATGTGCGTCGATCGCACACCCGATGTCGTGGCGCGTTATGACAATGCCCGTTTCGCCTGCCTACTGCCGGAAACCTCGCCCATAGGCGCGGTTCACGTCGCGGAATATGTTCGCGATGCCGTCGCGGATCTGGGGAAGAAAGCACAGGGACGACTGACCTTGAGTCAGGGCATCGCCACTTTCATACCGAGCGGAGATACCCCTTCCAAAGAACTATTGGGGCAAGCCGAAAGGGCGTTGGGCGTCGCCCTCGATCAAGGCGGCGGTCGCATCTGCGATCAGGACGATCTGCGATACGCCGCCTGAGAGAACGGCCCGCCATACGCAGGCCTTCAATCGCCGGTTGGGGACACCCTGAACTCGCGCACATACTCCAGCTTCGCCAAACCTTCCGATAACCGTCGCAAATTGTCCGGGCGCCCCGTCCGGATCACCATGCGATATTCATGAAAAGCGCCGGAGCGGTCCAGCCGGTAATTCATATTCGCGACGCTGAAGCCATGCTCGGCAACCAATTTGCGTAACTCGGCTTCGGGCATGATGCTGTCGAGATCGAAACGAATACTGAAATGCGCATAGAACTGCATCGGCAATCGGTCTTCGATCCAACGAAAGACCGATAAGGTGCCGAGGGTAAGCACCGTCGCCAAAGCCGCGGGAAAGTAAAAGCCGATGCCGATGAGGATGCCGATGGCCGCGGTGATCCAAATCGACGCGGAAGTCGTCAACCCGCGCACGGACAAACCTTCCTTCATGATGACGCCGGCGCCGAGGAAACCGATGCCCGTCATGATCCCTTGCGCGATACGCGTAGGATCCAACGCAATGCGGCCACCCTCCAAAGCCGGGACCCAACGCGCCTCATAGACGGTGAGCAGCATCAGCAAGCTTGTGGAGAGGCAAACCAGCGCATGCGTGCGAAAGCCTGCCGGTCTACCGTGATAACTGCGTTCAAGCCCGATCAGCCCCCCGACGCCTAAGGCGCAGCACAGTCGGATCGTTATTTCGTAATAGGTTTGATCGATATTCATGGCGTCCTCGGCAGATAGAGACGCATTGTAGGACTGCGACATGTCCGGCATCAATTCAAGCTTGATCGCGAACCGGTAAACTGCGGCGTCCGCCTTTGAGGAGCTGCCTTGCCCGCCGAACGCTTCAGCACACGCCTCGCACAGCGCATCGCGCGCTTCAGCCCCTTGTGCATCGGTATCGATCCTTCGGCGCAGTCATTGAAGCAGTGCGGCCTGCCCGATAACGCCGAAGGCGCGCTGGCCTTCGCAGAGCGGATTCTGCAAGCGGCGGACTTTGAACTCGCGATCGTCAAACCCCAGTCTGCCTACTTCGAACGCTATGGCAGCATGGGCATGCAGGCCATGGAAGAACTCGCTCGGCTCGTTCGCGCTCGTGAAGTGTTGTTTTTACTCGATGCCAAGCGCGGCGATATCGACACCACCGGCCTCGCTTACGCGGAGGCTTATTTCTCCGACAAAAGCAGCCTGCGCGCCGATGCCCTCACTTTGCATGCTTATCTGGGCTTCGCGGCCTTAGAGCCTGCCATCGACTTTGCGGTCAAGCAGGGAGGCGGCCTCTTCCCGGTTGTGCGCTCCTCCAATCCGGAAGGCGAAAGCCTACAAAATGCCCGCTTGCCCGACGACCGTACCGTCGCTGAAGCGCTGTGCGATGCAATCAACGCATTGAATAACCGCTATGACCCGGAAGCGCTCGGGCCCGTGGGCGCAGTGGTCGGCGCGACCTGCGAAGACGCCGAGGCCATCACCCAGCGTCTCGCCCAGTCTTTCGTTCTTGCCCCCGGGGTCGGCGCGCAAGGCGCGACCATGCAGGACGTGCGTAACCGTATGCCTAGCGCCCGCGGCCGTGTATTGCCGAGCGTGTCGCGTGCCATTCTCAAGAACGGTCCCAAGACGGACGACATCCGCGTCGCGATTCGTGCTTTACGCGAGGACGCGCAAAAGCATTTAGGCTGATTTCGCCCTCGCATACAAAGCCACCGCATAACTGAGGGCGCTCAGCGATGCGCACAGACACAGGCCGATCGCCAGTTTGAGCGCGCTGCCGAATGCGATGGGGGCGATTGCGGAGGTAATCGCGAACAGGCTTGTCTGAATGAAAGCTTGCAAAGAGGCCGCAAGTCCACGTGTGTGCGGAAACAAATCCAATATTCTTAAAGTGATGTTGGGCATCAACATCGCGACGCCCAAGGTATAGACGATCAGCGGCAAGGTCACCCAGGGGACTGTCGGCGCTTCTACCGCGAGGTTGTAGCCGATATTCAGCGCCGCGCCGCAAGCCATTAAAAGATAAGCCCGGCGCACCATGGCGCCCGGCGCAGCCGTATGAGCCATGCGCGCAGTCATCCAGGCGCCGCCGACTTGCCCTGCAACCAGCGGAATAAACAGCCACGCGAACGCGGTCTCCGGCAGATGCAACACATTCATAATCAAGTCGGGCGCGGAAGCGACATAAAGCGCAAAACCGCTGAAACTCAAACCCAAAGCAAAGGAAAGAAAAAGGAACTGCAGATTCCTTAGGGCATGGGCGTAATTTCGCAACATGGTCGGCAGATGCAAGGGTTGTCGCGCGTGCACCGGCAAACTTTCGGGCAGACGCATATAAACAACCGTCCACAACAGCACGCCCACCAAGGTCAAAAATACAAACACGGCACGCCAACCTTGCGCGGTCTGCAACCAACCGCCGATCAAGGGCGCAATGGCCGGCCCGATGGCAAAGACCATGGTGATATGGGCCAGCATGCGTTGCGCCTCGACCCCGCTCATGAGATCGCGAACGATTGCGCGCCCCACCACGACGCCGGCACCGGCGCTCATTCCCTGCACTGCGCGCAAGAGTAAAAGGGCGTGCAAATTCGGCGCAAAGGCGGCAGCCAATGAAGCAAACGAATAGACCGTGAGTGCGACGAGGATGACTTTTCGACGCCCGAAGGTATCGGTCAGCGTGCCGTGGAATAGCATCATCAATGCGAAAGCAAAGAGATAGGCGCTGAGTGTCTGTTGAATGTAGATCTCGTCGACCTGCAGACTGACCGCCATATCGCGGAAGGACGGCAGGTAAGTGTCCACCGAGAAGGGTCCGACCATCGCCAGGCCGGCGAGAATGACGAGAAGCAGGCGGCGGTTGATCGGCAAAGGGGTGTGGGACATAGCGTCATTATGGATGCAAGGGACACACCCCATAAAAAGGCGTTGGCGGTATGGCCATTGCCTGGATCGAAGCATGCCGGAAGGACCGTCGATCGTCATTCTCAAGGAAGAAGCCGCCGAATTCGCCGGCAAGAAAATCCTTCGCGCCGAAGGCAATACGCGAATCGACAAAGCGCCTTTGATCGGCCAGCGGATTGTCGCCCTGCGCAGCTGGGGCAAACACTTTCTCATCGAACTGCCTGAAACGGCGCTTCGAGTTCACTTTCTGCTTTTCGGCAGCTATCGCATCAACGAGAGAAAGGACACGCCGCCTCGCTTAAGTCTCCAGTTCGCCCGAGGTCGCGAATTGAACTTCTACGCGTGCGCCATCCGGTATGTCGAAGGCAAGCTGGATGAAGTCTACGATTGGTCTGCAGATGTCATGGCGGATGAGTGGGATGCGACGGGGGCGAGGAAGAAGTTACGCGGCACACCCGATACGCTCGTTTGCGATGCGCTGCTCGACCAAAGCATCTTTTCGGGGGTGGGCAATATCATCAAGAACGAGGTGCTCTTCAGAATCCGCGTTCATCCCTTGTCGACCGTGGGCGCCCTGTCGCCGCGCAAACTCGCGGAGCTGATCGAACAAGCACGGCAATACAGCTTCGAGTTCCTTGCCTGGAAGAAAGCCTTTGTCTTGAAGAAACATTGGCTCGCGCATACGAAAAGCACCTGCCCCCGGTGTCTGATCCACTTCAGTAAAGGAAAGCTCGGCAAAACGCAGCGGCGTAGCTTTTACTGCGAACGTTGTCAAAAACGCTATTGAGTGAAATTTGAAAGCAAGTTTCGGGATGTTTTGCCGACCGTCGTGCGCTATGTTGCGGACTACTCCTACGCATTAAAATGCGCAAAATGAATGCACCGATCACAACCGCTCAACTCGCCGCACGTACGCTCGATGATCCGCGCTGGCAGGCCGTCCTCGCCCGCGATGCCGAAGCGGATGGGCGCTTTTACTACGCCGTACGGACGACCGGTGTCTATTGCCGGCCCTCGTGCAGCGCACGACGCGCCAGGCCGGAAAATGTCAGCTTCCACCTCAGCTGCGCCGCGGCGGAAAAAGCGGGTTTCCGGCCCTGCAAACGGTGCCATCCTCACGCTGATTCGGTACAGCAGAAAAATGCGGCGCTTATCGCGCGTGCGTGCCGCATCATCGAGCGCGCTGAGACGGCGCCCAAGCTCGACACGCTCGCCACGCAGCTCGGTCTGAGCCCTTATCACTTCCATCGTCAGTTCAAACAAAGTACCGGACTGACCCCGAAAGCTTACGCATTGAAGCAACGCGAACAGCGCCTGAGATCGGCGCTCGTAAGGAGCCGCACCGTTACCGAAGCGATATTCGATGCCGGCTACAACTCGCAAGGGCGCTTTTACGACAAAGCGAAAGCGGTTCTCGGGATGAAAGCGCGCGACTACCGTGCGGGCGGCCTGAACGCGCAAATCCGTTTCGCCGTGGCGCAATGCTCGCTGGGTGCGATTCTGGTTGCTCAAAGCGACAAAGGGATTTGCGCCATCGCATTGGGAGATGATCCGAATGCGCTCGTGCGTGAACTTCAAGATCGCTTCCCTAAAGCGGCCTTCGTTGGCGCCGATCGCAAATTCGAAAAACTCGTTGCCCAGGTCATCGGCTTTGTCGAAGAACCGAAACTCGGCCTGAATTTACCGCTCGATTTACGCGGGACTGCGTTTCAGCAGCGGGTATGGCAAGCGCTACAAAAGATTCCGGCGGGAAAAACGCTTAGCTATACGGAAATCGCCAAACGTATCGGCTTGCCCACCGCAGTGCGCGCGGTTGCGAGCGCGTGCGCGGCAAACACCATTGCGGTGGCGATTCCCTGCCATCGCGTCGTGCGCACTGACGGCAGCCTGTCAGGTTATCGTTGGGGGGTGGAACGAAAACGGTCGCTGATCGACCGCGAGGGTTCCTGAGCATCGGCGCATGCCCCACGCAGCATCGTCGGTGAATAGCGGTAGTGGCCGGTGATCTCGTATGAAAACAAAACGTCCTCCTCCCGCGTACCCGCGCCGATGTTATGAATAACGAGCGGCGTGCCGGCATAACTTCGCTTGTCCGACACCAAACCGATATGCGGCACGCCTGATGCGAGCTGCCAGGTAACGATATCGCCGGGTTTATAGGCCGCGGTATCACGAGTGGGCCGTAGCTTCTGCCCATGTGCCGCAAAGAAAGTCTGCAGATTGGGCACCCGGCGATGATCGATATTCGAGTCCGGGCGAGTGAGACCCCACAGCTTCGGGTATCGCGCCCACGAGATCGCCATGTCCTCGTGCACCAGCGATTGCAAGTCCACACCGAAAACGCGGTAAGCGCGAATCAACACATCGGTGCAAACACCGCGTTCCGGTGACACATCGCCGTTTGGGTAACGCAAGTGACTGTATGCAGGATCGTAAATGAGCGTAACGCCAATTTGTTGTCGCGCGGCGTTGACGAGGCAAGTGCCCGGCTCTTGTGCAAGCGCCGGGGATGCCGAAAAGAAGCAAAGCAACACAACAAAGAACACGCGCTTCATCACCCGCCTTTCAAGTTGAAGGCGGCGGCGATTTATGCTTCAACTCGAACGCACGCACAATGACATACGCGATCAGTGCGAATACAAAGAACACCAACAGCAGCCAGGCGATGCCTTGAAGCGTCTCAATCACCGTTCGGTACACCTCCAAGATCCAACGCTCGGCCGTCAGCTCCAGGATTTCCGCTTTGGCGGCATACCGCGTCGGGCTGATGTAACGCTCCAGCTCCCATACACGCACGCCCTTGGAAATCCCCACGACATACATTGCGAACTTCATGTACTGGAGCCAAGCAACGCTGATTTCGTCCGCAATAATGCGCTTGAGAATGCCCTGTATCGGTCCGGCGAAAATGCGCACCACCAAGAACGAAACCATCAACGCGATGACAAAAGTGACCAGCAATAAGGCAAGGAACATTCGAACCCCTTCGGTGAATGGCAGTTTTATTCGACTTCGATATGTACCAGTTTCAAACGTCCGGAAGCGCCGCTCTTAATCGACACAGCGGATTTCGGGCAATCGAATTTCTTGGCGATGATTTTAATCAGTTCTTCGTTGGCCTTGCCGTCAA
>DATEOW010000106.1:0-2797 GCA_035273665.1 Burkholderiales bacterium
GAGATGCTCTTCACGCCAGATGCTTTGATAGGGCGTGGATACCAGCCGATATCCGGTTAGCAGGGTCGATTCGGCGAAGGCGTAGTTCGCCGTTTCGGTGCCCGGGCGGTCGGGATCCTGCGGATAGGTGGCGATCGGCAACGTCTCGGCATTGAACATGTGCAACCGATCGAAAAGTGTTTGCAACACCAACTGACCGGTGAGGAAATGGCGTGCCTGGTCGCCGTCCGATGTCGCACCGTTTTCGACGCTCAAGGTGGCATGGCGCAATGCATCGCGGCGGATTTCGATTTCCTGCTCGAGTTTGTCGGCTACGGACTCGACTAAGGTGTATTGCTGGGTCACGAGCGTGTCGCGCATTTTCAACTGTATCGAATACACCAGCATGACGCCCACTAGTCCCGTCGTCATCACGAAAAGGACAGTGACGAACAAAGACATCTGCATCTTGAGGCTATGCGGATAGAGACGAGCGAGCAGGGCGCGAAGCAATTTCAAGGGAGTTTCAGCGGAGTTTCAGCAGACGGAATGACACGCCTGTTGAATCGGCCTTGCGAGCGATAAGTTGAGGCGCGTTCGACCGGATTTTGACCGGTCGAAGGTCGGATTACCGCATCGTTAAATTAATCTATGGTGGCGCCGCTCGCCTTGACGACTTTTGCCCACTTTTGTGCTTCGGCACGCACGAAAGCGGAGAAATTTTCGGGGGTGTCCCCCACAAACTCGGAGCCCGTATCCGCGATGGTTCTCTGGAAATCCGGTTGGCGCATGGCTTTGAGTGTCTCGGCGTTGATTTTCATAAGCACGTCCTTGGGCAATCCGGCCGGCGCGAACATCCCGTACCACGCGTAGGACTCCACGTCGGGATAACCGCTTTCGGCAAAGGTCGGCACATCGGGAAAGATCGCCGAACGCGTGCCGCTGCTGATGGCAATGGCTTTCAGCTTGCCCGCTTTGATGTGCGGCGTGATGGCAATCATGCTGTCGAACATCACCGGCACATGACCGCCGAGAAGGTCGGTGATCGCCGGTGCGGAGCCTTTGTAAGGCACGTGTTGCATATCGAGTTTGGCAACGGATTTGAACAGCTCGCCGGTTAGATGTTGCGGCGTTCCGTTGCCCGCGGACGCATAGTTGAACTTGCCGTTCTGCGCTTTGATGTAGGCGATCAGTTCCTTGAGATTATTCGCCGGTACGGAAGGGTGGGCCGCTAATACGAGCGGGACACGCAGCAGATTGGTGACGGGGGTCAAATCCTTCTCGGCGTCATAGGGCATGCTTTTGTACAAACTCGGGTTGATCACAATCGGCGCGCTGGAAGTGATCAGTAAGGTGTAGCCGTCCGGCGTTGCTTTCGTGACGGCGGCCGTACCGATATTGCCGCCGGCTCCGCCCCGATTCTCGACCAGGAAAGTCTGCCCCAAACTTTCACCGAGGCTCTTCGCAATGGGCCGCGCGGCAATATCGGAGGGGCCGCCGGGCGGCCAAGGAACAATCACGCTGACTGTCTTGTTCGGCCAGCCTTGCGCATGTGCTCCGGACATTAGCAGAGCACTCCAAACAAACATCATCGCCACACTCAATGCACGCATGTTCATCCTCCTCATCGGTTGCATATATTAGTTCGTTTTATGTGCTTTGCATCGCCCGCTTTCGCGGACGGGACGGTACGGCGGTTGCTGGCCCTGAGCTACCTAACAACAACCAGGAGTCCAACATGAAAACCGCCATGGCCCTTGCGGTCGCACTCGCGCTCAGCGCGCCCCTCGCCTTTGCCCAGACTGCCGCATCCGATACGCGTGCGAATACCAGTGGAACCAGCGCAGGGACCAGTGGAACCAATTCGGGTGCCGGCAGCACCGGTGCCGCGAACCGCACCGCGGATGCAAAAAAGCTGGACCGCCAGACCGAGGAGTTCTTTAAAGAAGGCGCGATCGGTGGAATGGCCGAGGTCGAGCTCGGCCAACTCGCTGCCCAGAAAGCCACCAACCCCGATGTGAAAGCCTTCGGTCAGATGATGGTGAAAGACCATACCGGCGCCAATGAAAAACTGAAGGCGCTCGCGCAGTCGCATGGCGTGCAGTTGCCGACGGAGCTGGATCGCAAGCATCAGCGCGCCAAAGAGAAGCTAGCCGAGAAGCAAGGTGCCGATTTCGATAAGGCTTATATGGATCAGATGGTGAAGGATCATAAAAAGACCATCGATCTATTCGAAGACACCGTCAAGAAAAGCGATGTCGCCGATGTGAAGACGCTCGCAGAAGGCACGCTGCCTACCTTGCGCGAGCATTTGAAACTGGCGCAGCAGCTCGAAGATACGGTGAAGAAGAACAAGTAATGGCGTGAGCGATGCCGCCGCGTTATGCGGCGGCAATCAAAGCGCTTCAGGTCGGCGGGGCAATATTCTTCTGACCACCCGGTAGCGGTGCAGAAAGGGCCAGACGACCGACGCCAAATGAATGGATGCCACGACCATGAAGGCCCACACGGCGCCCACATGGATCATCGAAAAAAAAGACTTGGCAGAAGCATTCCATTCGCGAGAAGCGCTACGACCTTAGGCCGCTAAGCGCGTCTCTGCGAGTACCGCCCGAAGTTGCGCGGCGGGCATGGGACGATTGAAGTAATACCCTTGCGCGGCATAGCAGCCGAGGCCCTGGAGGAAGTCGACTTGTTCCACCGTCTCTACGCCTTCCGCAACGACTTCCAAGCTCAAGCTCGACGCGATGGTCAGAATGGCGCGAACGATTGCCGCATCGTCCGGATCGGAATGGATGTCGCGGATGAAGGACCGGTC
>DATEOW010000107.1:0-24843 GCA_035273665.1 Burkholderiales bacterium
GGGGTGATTCTCGGCGCGGTATTGCTGGCGACTTTGCCGGAGCTTTTCCGTTATACGATCGTCCCCGCGCAGCAGGCGATGTTCGGCAAACAGCTCGTTGATCCGGAAGTTTTGCGCATGATGTTGTTTGGCCTCGCGCTCGTCGGAATGATGCTTTTCCGCCCTTCCGGCATTTGGCCCTCTCAAGTACGTAAGCGGGAGCTTGGAGGATGAGCGTCCTGCTCGAAGCGCGCGCTTTGTGCAAACACTTCGGTGGTTTGACGGCGCTCGATAATGTGTCTATCGCCATCGAACGAGGTCAGATCTACGGCCTTATCGGACCGAACGGTGCGGGGAAAACAACTTTCTTCAATCTGTTAACCGGTCTTTATGAGCCTGACGCCGGCGAATGTGTCTTCGACGGTAAGGTTTTGAACATGAGTCAAAGCCATCTCGTCGCTCGCGCCGGAATCGCACGTACCTTTCAAAACATTCGTCTCTTCGCCAACATGAGCGCGATCGAGAACGTCATGGTGGGCCGTCATGTGCGTACGCATGCAGGCGTGCTCGGTGCCGTATTGCGCACGCGGGCGACCCGAGATGAAGAACGTCAAATACATGAACGTGCCGCACAGTTACTGCAGTACGTCGGTCTCGCGGGTCGCGAAAACGAGTTGGCGAAGAACCTCTCTTATGGTGCGCAACGTCGCGTGGAGATTGCCCGCGCCCTTGCGACCGATCCGCAATTACTCGCTTTGGATGAACCGGCTGCCGGAATGAACGCCACTGAGCGTCAGGATCTGCGCGCATTACTCGAAACAATACGGCGTGACGGAATCAGTCTTCTGCTGATCGAGCACGATGTCGGGTTGGTGATGGGCTTGTGCGATCGCGTTGCTGTGCTGGAATACGGAAAGAAAATCGCTGAAGGCGCACCGGCCCAGGTGCAATGCGATCCGGCGGTGATCGAGGCCTATTTAGGAACCTGCGCATGAATGCGCCTGTGCTCGATGTGCGCGGCCTGGAAGTTAGCTACGGCGGCATACAAGCCGTCAAAGGCATCGATTTGCAAGTGCTCGAAGGCGAGCTTGTTGCCCTCATCGGCGCAAACGGTGCAGGGAAAACCACGACTTTGAAAGCGCTGATGCGCATGTTGCCTTGGGCCGGCGGCGATGCACGTTACGGTGGTCAATCGCTTCTGCTTCGTGCGCCACATCGGTTGGTCCACGATGGGCTTGCGCTGGTACCCGAAGGGCGCGGCGTGTTTGCGCACCTGAGCGTGGTAGAGAATTTGCAGATGGGCGCGTACTGCCGCAAAGACAAAACCGCGATCCGTGCAGACATGGACAAGATGTATGCCTTGTTTCCCCGCTTGGCGGAAAGGCGTGAGCAATTGGCCGGCACCTTGTCGGGCGGCGAACAACAGGTGCTCGCCATTGGCCGCGCTTTGATGTGTCGCCCGACGCTCCTTCTGCTCGACGAACCGAGTATGGGTCTGGCACCGATCATCGTGCAGCAGATCTTCGAAGTGATTCGAAACATCAACCGGGAGGGAACGAGCATCCTGCTGGTCGAACAGAACGCGCGCATGGCATTGCAAGCGGCATCCCGCGCTTATGTCATGGAGAGTGGTCGGGTTGCGCTCTCCGGCGCTGCCCAGGATTTACTCGACGATCCAAAAGTGTGTGCGGCGTATTTGGGTGGCACGGTGCAATGAGATTGATGCTTTTGCTGTTCTGTTTCATTGCTTTCAACGCAGCGTCGGCGGAACCGCGTTTGCATCGTAATCTTGCTTACATGAAGCACGCGGATCCGCGGCAAAAATTGGATCTTTATTTGCCGTCGAAGGTTCGAAAACCGCCATTGCTCATTTTTGTGCACGGCGGCTTCTGGAGCGAAGGCGACGAGAATTACGGCATCGGCAAAGAATTAGCCGAGACGCTTGTAAGCGAAGGTGTCGCCGTTGCGCTCGTCAGATATCGGCTTGCAACGACTCATCGCCATCCGGCGCAAATAGAAGATGTCGCCGCTGCCTTCGCCTATCTTGTCCACAACAGCGCGGGTCGTTACGATACCAAAAGAGTTTTTGTCGCCGGCCATTCCGCCGGCGGCCATCTCGTAAGCCTGCTTGCGCTGGACAAGCAATATCTTGCCAAGCATCGCCTCGCGCCAAATGCAATCGCCGGTGTGATCGGATTGAGTGGCGTGTACTCACTCGACACTAAGGGCGTCGCACCCGGCCACAAGGCCGCCGTGCAAGCTACCTTTGGGAGCGATGCGGCCGTCCTTGATGCGGCGTCACCGGCGAATCACGTTCAAACGAATGCACCCCCCTTTTTACTTCTTAACGCCGATAAAGATTTGCCGCGACTGCAGCTGCAAGCGCGTCGGTTTGCGGAAGCTCTGATCGATGCGCAGGTCGAGACGGATTATTTGGTGCTCGCCAAGCTGGACCACTTGTCGGTCGCACGTCCGACGACAACGGGTAATCCGCTTAGGCAACTCATTCTTTGGCGTATACAGATAACGCCCTTGTCTGAAGGTCTCGAGTCCTTTCGCGCCGCGCGCAGGGAGTGGATGCGCCCCACGCTGAGCACGGCAAGTTTCTGGGAACGCCACGGCGATCTCATCGAAGCAAGGCCGGTAGACAAAAGATTTCTTCAGGCGCTTTTCTTTATCTATCGCGATGCACGTAACGAACTGCGCGATTGGCCTTTGAAAAACTACTACCGAATCGACCTCCTGAAGCTCGTGGACGCGCTTCCCGGTCAGGCCGGGGAATACATCTCTTTGCGCAACGTCCGAGACGAAGTGCTTGTGTGGCACCGCAGCCAGATCGAAGCGCATAAACCCGTGATCGTGGTTGGGCTGGATGAAGAGAGAAACTTGTTCAAGCTGCAGCGCTTTTACAAAATGCGGCGCGAATACTCATGGCGCGACACCGGGTCGCCGCCCATGATGGTGCTTCCTGTCGGTGCTTTCGTATATTTCGAGAACGAAGCACCGCCGGAATTTCGTCCGCAGCATTGGCACTATGGCCTTACTTTGGAAGGGATCGCACGCAGCGTAGCGGACCCGCTTAGCGCCGCGCGAAGTCACTCACCGGAGTTGTTCGCCATCCTGACCGATCGCAACGGCTGTTTGTTTTGTCATGCAATGAAAGATACTGGATCGCGCAGTCATCACCTGACTGCTTTGGGGGCAAAACCGCATGGGGGATTCGCGTTGCCGTTGGAAAGCTATCCTGCCGAAGTGTTTGAACGTTTTCTATACCGGCATGAAGAAGCGGCCGCCGCCATCGGTGCAACACCCAATCCGGTCGATGGTCTAGCGCGTGATGAACTTTTCCGTGCGGTCCGGGAAACCAGCGCAGCGATGTGAATTCAGCGACCGTGGGACGCGGTCGTCGGCACGTTCGCGAGCGATCTGTCGACCGGCGTAGCCTTGACTGCTTTCAGCACGCTGTGTCGAATACGCTGGATGACCGCGGCGCGATCGTAGCAAGCGAGCGCTTTGGCTCGGGCTTTAATGCCTACTCGCTCCGCATCGGGTGTATTAAGTAGACGAACGCAATGCTCGGCGAAACGCTTTGGGTCATCCTCTAAAAGAATTTCGTCCGGCGGGTCGAACTCCAAGCCTTCTGCGCCGACATGTGTCGAGACGACGGCGCGCCCATAGCCCGCCGCTTCAATAATTTTGATGCGTGTGCCACCCCCCATCAAGATGGGGCAACAAACCACTCGGGTCTGCGCATACAGCGGTTCCAAATCTTCGACAAACCCGGTGAAGCGCACGCCGTCCAAGGCGGCGAGATAGCTCGGGATCAGCTCCGGTTTGTTACCGGCAATAATCAGTTCCGCGGTGGAGCATGCGGCCTTGATGTGGGGCCAAATTTTCCGGATCAAATGTTCTGCCGCATTGGCGTTCGCCGTGTAAGTGAAACTTCCAATGAAAAGGAGCGTTTGTGTCTGGGCGGGTGGAGAGATCTGCGCCGGAAAACTGGCGACATTCGGGATCTCGACGACCGTGTCCGTGGCAAATCGCCGCCGCAGATAATCGCGATCATTGCTCGAACAAACGAAGGTCATCGCTGCTCGGCGAATCGCCAGGCGTTCTGCCCACATCAAGGCCGGCAATCTAAGATGGCTAAGCAACTTGTGAGGGCCGGCGGGTAATAGCGCCAGTTGCCGTCTGAGTTTTCGATGCTCAATGTCGTCAAGGTCGAAGATAAGCGTCGGTGTGTGGATCGGATGGAGCAACACGGGCGACATCGCCGGAAGCCGATGCACAAAAACCAAATCGGTATCCTTTTTCAGGCAGGCGCGAAGCGCATCGCATTGCGCCGCACCGGCCAAGTGTTCGTAGTCGCCATCGCGCCAGTGACGCAAGGCTGGCGAAACGTAGTAGTTGTAAAAATCGCGTGCCGGCGCGTCCGCTCCATAGGGAGCCAGCATCACGTGGGCGTTGACGCCCCATTTCTCGCGTAATTTTTGTTCTAAGGATGCGCGCGAGCTTTCGTTCACCAAATCCGGCCGCGCAAAGAATAGAACATCCAGATTTGGCGCAAGCTCATGCAGCGTTTCGACGAATAAGCGCATGCGCAGAAAAACGCCGTGCACCGCCTTGTCGAAATCGGCAGGGTAATTCGCAGACACGAACAGAATTCGTCGCAAGCCCGTCGGCAAGCTGGTTACCGCGTTCACTTCTCTCCCCAAGGCCCTTGAGGGCTTTCTTTTCTATGTGATTACGATGCTCTAGAAGGGTACCGTGAACTCGCTGCTTAGGAAAAGCCGCGAAAACGTTAAATCCTGTGCCGCCTACCGGTCGCGGGCCAAGTCCGCCGCGGTGGTGAAGGCGTCGGCATGGAAAGCTTCTAAGGGAAGGCCGCATTGGTGCGTAAAGTCGCGACGCGCGGCCTCTACCATTACGGGAACGCCGCACGCATACACTTGATAGCCGGATAAATCCGGCAGATCGGCCATGACGGCCTGATGCACAAAGCCTGTCCGGCCTTGCCAAGCATCTTCCGCTTGCGCTTCCGAAATAACCGGTACGAATGAAAAGTTGGCGTATTCCCGGGCCCATCGTTCAGGAAGGCTCGAAAGATAAAGATCTTTCGGACGACGACCGCCCCAGTACAAGGTCATGGGCGTTTCAACGCCTTTCGCCAACGCTGATTCGATAATCGATTTGATGGGTGCGAACCCGGTGCCGCTGGCGACGAAGACAATGGGTTTATCCTCCTCTTCGCGCAAAAAGAAATTTCCGAGCGGTCCTTCGAAACGCAATATGTCCCGTTCTTTCATTGCGCCGAATACATGCTCTGTAAAACTTCCTCCAGCCACTTGTCGTATGTGCAACTGCACGGCCTCATTCTCGTAACTGGCATTGGCCATCGAAAAGCTGCGGCGCGATCCGTCCTTCAGAATAAACTCGATGTACTGTCCTGCGAGAAAATTCATCTTCTCGTTTGCCGGCAGCTTTAATTCGACCAACATGACATCGTCCGTCAGTCTTTCTAATCGCTGCACTCGGCAAGGCATTTTCTTGACGACAATATCTTTGGCCGCGCTGATCTCGCGCGATTCAATGCTGAGATCCGATCGTGGTTTGGCAACGCAGAAGAGACAATAGCCCGCCTCACGTTCGTCCTGGGAGAGTGCGCTTTGCTGATACACGCCATAGTCGATCTCTCCGGCAAGCAATTTTCCTTTGCAAGAGCCGCAAGAGCCCGCGCGGCAGCCGTAGGGAATTCGGAACCCCGCTTCGATAGCAGCGTGCAATACGGTTTCGTCCTCCGCTACCTCGAATCGATTGCCGCTTGGCTGAATAATGACGGTGTAGGACATGAGTTTAAAATGCAATGATGAAAAAAATGCTGATCGTCGGTTATGGAGATATCGCCCGCCGCGCGCTGCACCGCTTTGCGCCAGACTATGTCGTGCATGCTTTGAGCCGGCATCCTTCTGCACAGAACGATGGGACCGTGTCCTTGCAGGCCGATTTGGACGTCCCGGCTTCTTTGGAAGTCCTTTCGCAGCCCTGGGATGCCGTTTTGCACCTTGCGCCGCCCGGCGCGACTTCGGACCGCGACGAACGGACACACCATCTCATCGAAGCTTTGAAGGCTGCGAAAATTTTACCACGCAAGTTACTCTACATCTCCACAAGTGGTGTATACGGCGACTGTCAGGGCCGATGGATAGACGAAACGCAGCCGCTATCGCCGCTTAGTGATCGCGCGAAGCGACGTGTCGATGCGGAACGGCAATTGCGAGCATGGAATCCGGGTAGCGTCATCCTCCGTGTCCCCGGGATTTACGCGGGAGATCGTCTACCGCTCGAGCGTCTTAAACGAGGAACGCCGGTGTTGCGCAATGACGAAGACGTTTACACGAATCATATCCACGCCGAAGATTTGGCTGCAATTTGTGCGCTCGCGTTAGAACGAGCGCCGCAAGGGACGATCTATAACGTTAGTGACGACAGCGAAATAAAAATGGGCGATTGGTTCGATCTTGTCGCGGACCGTCATGGTCTGCCCCGTCCGCCTCGTATCTCTCGCCAAGAAGCCGCGAGTGCGATACCTGCACCTATGCTGTCCTTTATGAATGAATCTCGCAGGCTCGTGAACACGCGGATGAAAATGGAATTGGGTGTGCGTTTGTTGTATCCGACAATCCATCAGGGCGTGCCCGAGATGAGGGACATATGAACGAGCAATGTATCGTTGTTATTTCGAATTTGCCTGATCGGGCCAAAGCAGAGGAGCTTGCTGCTGCGCTCGTTCAGCGCCACGCCGCCGCTTGCGTAAACATCCTGGCGCCATGTAAATCGGTCTATCGATGGCAAGGTGCGGTCGAGGAGGCGGAAGAAGTACCCGTGCTCATCAAAACAACCGCGCTCCGATACGAGTTGGTGGAGAAGGTGATTTTAGAACTTCATCCCTATGAAACCCCGGAAATCATTTCACTGGATATTGCCAACGGTCTGCCCGCCTATTTGCAATGGGTTTCCATGGAAACGACGTTGGAATTATGAAACGGCTCGCAGTATTGTTTTTGTCGCTGTGGAGCGCAGCCGTTTGTGGTGCAGACCTATTGCCGCCAGAAAAGGCATTTGGGGCGACTGCGCAACGGATTGATGCAAACACCGTGGCGCTGCGTTATGTCATTGCACCGGGGTATTACCTTTATAAAGAGAAATTCTCTTTTGCGACGAATACGAAGAACGCGGATTCCACCAAGCGTCTCAAGCCGGTCTTGCCCCCGGGAAAAATGAAGCAGGATCCGTATTTCGGTCGCGTGGAAATATATCGCGACACGTTGACCATTCGATTGCCGGTGCAGGAAGCCGGTGAAGATCAGATGATCGAGGCGACGTCACAAGGTTGTGCAGACGTGGGTGTTTGTTATCCGCCGGTAACGCAATACCTCAGGCCGAAAAGGCCTTAAGCCGCTTTTACTTCCAAGACCAGTTTGCCGATGTGTTTGGAAGATTCCAGTAGCTGATGGGCCGCTACCGCTTCGCGTAAGGGGAAGATTTTGAAGACAAAGGACTTCAACTGACCGGTGCCAAAAAGCGGCCAGACTTTTTCTACTAGACTTTTGCCGATAGCCGCTTTTTCCTCAACGGTTCGCGGCCGCAAGGTTGAGCCCATGATCGTAAGACGACGCATCATGATGCGCATGGCATCGAAGTCGGGTGCCTCGGCGCCGTGCAAGAACGCTATCTGCACCAGCCGCCCTTCGATCGCCAACGAGCGCAAATTCTTCATGATGTATTCGCCGCCGACGATGTCGAGAATCACGTCTACACCGTGCTTGCCGCTATCGGGCCAGATCATCTTCGCCCAATCCTGCTCTTTATAGTTGTAAACGATGTCCGCGCCCATCTTCCTGCAGTAGGCGGCTTTCTCGTCGGTGCCCACAGTTGTATAGACTTCCGCGCCGAAATGTTTCGCCAACTGAATCGCCGTCAGCCCGATGCCGCTTGATCCGCCATGCACTAAAAACTTTTCGCCCGCTTTCAACTGCGCGCGTTCAAACACGTTACTCCACACGGTGAAAAAGTTTTCCGGAAGCGTCGCGGCTTCAAGGGGGGACAGGCCTGGGGGGATTGGCATGCAATTGCCGGCGGGGACCGCGCAATATTCCGCATAGCCCCCGCCGGAGGTCAGCGCGCAAACAATGTCGCCTTTCTTCCATTGCTGCACATCCGACGCAACCTCGGTGATGCGGCCGGATACCTCGAGACCTAAAAGAGGCGAAGCGCCCGCAGGGGGCGCATATATCCCTTGTCGCTGTGCCACATCGGGACGGCTTACGCCGGCATACCAAACCTCAATCAACACCTCCCCAGGCTTCAATACGGGAGATGGTCCTTCAACAAGGCGCATGACCTCAGCGGCGCCGCCCGCGCCATGATCGATATAGAGCATTGCGTCTAGGAACTGGATGGGGAAAGCCGAATAGTAGCCTAGCTCTGCTTTGACTTTGCTTTGGAAGGATATTCGCCGAAACTCCGGTTTTGAGTCATAGTCCGAGCCCTCATGCGGCGGTACATACTTCCTTTCGCGATTCTTCTTTCACTGTTTTTGCACGGCTTGGCTTTAATGGGAATGCCGCGTTTTAAACTCGCGAGTGCTCCGAAGGAATTGCCGCCGCCTTTGGAGGCTCGTTTGTTGCCGCCACCAGTCAAAGCGGCGGTTTCAACGCCAAAACCAACGCCAAAGCCCGAGCGTCCCGTGGTACGGCCTCCACAACAGCCAACGGCCGCTATACCACCTCCACTACCGCGTCCCCCCGTGCCGACGGAACCCACAGCATCCACGCCAGTAACATTGCAACCCTTGCCGCCTTTATACGCTGGAGATCCGGCAGTACCGGTGTTAACGATGCGTTATCCATACAGCAACGTATCGCTCGTTTATCAACTGTATTACGGTGAAGGGGCGGCGCTGGTCGGAGAAGTAAGGCATCAATGGCAACTTGAGGACGATCGTTACGTGGTGCAATCTTCCATCGAGGCAGTTGGTCTTGCCGCCCTGTTCTACGGCAAATCTTTTACGCAACGTTCTGAAGGCAAGCTCTCGGAGACGGGTTTGCGTCCGAGTACGTATGTGCAAAGCGAATCGGGAAAGCGAGAAGAGCGCATCGATTTTAATTGGGTTCAGGGTAATGCGACTTTGGTTCGGGGCGCGAAATTCATTCAGGTGCCGCTTCAAGCGGGAACCCAAGATCTCATGTCCCTCATTCACCAGTTGTATTTCCTGCAACCTCTGAAAGAAAGCACCATCATGTATGTCGCGACGCCGAAGCGCGTTGATATGCACCTTGTTCAATTGCTAGGGGAAGAAGTATTGGATCTGCCTATCGGGACGGTGCAGAGCCTGCATTTAAAGCGCCTCGAGCCTGATGGCACCGTTATCGAGATGTGGGTCGACAAGGAGCGAAGCCTGTTGCCGGTCCGTGTCTATACAGTCAATCGCAAAGGGGCGATCTTGGATTACCGGCTGCAATCCATGGAAGCGCAGGCCGCTTCCAATTAAACGCCCGTTTTTAACGCTCGAGCGGCGTCCAAAGCAAAGTAAGTCAATACACCGTCTGCGCCCGCCCGCTTAAAAGCGAGCAAGGATTCAAGCATGCATCGTTGTTCGTCGAGCCACCCATTTTGCGCAGCCGCTTTGAGCATCGCATATTCGCCGCTTACCTGATAAGCGAAAGTCGGCGCTCCAAACTCGTCCTTTACCCGGCGGATAATGTCGAGGTAGGGCATGCCGGGCTTTACCATCACCATGTCCGCGCCTTCCTGTAAATCGAGCGCAACTTCGCGCAGGGCTTCATCGGAATTTGCAGGGTCCATTTGATAGGTGTTTTTGTCGCTTTTACCAAGACTGGCGGCTGACCCAACAGCGTCCCGGAACGGACCGTAAAAAGCCGAAGCGTACTTGGCGGCATAAGCCATGATTCTGGTATGGATATATTGCTGCTTATCTAAAGCCGCCCGAATTGCGCCGATTCGGCCATCCATCATGTCGGAAGGCGCAACGATGTCGACACCCGCAGCTGCGTGGACCAGCGCCTGTTCGCATAACACAGCGACCGTTTCGTCATTTAGCAGCTGGCCGGCCTCATCGATTAGGCCGTCTTGTCCATGCGTGGTGTAGGGATCGAGCGCCACATCCGTCATGACTCCCAATTCCGGAAACGCCTGTTTAAGCGCCGCAATCGCACGAGGAACCAGTCCGTCCGGATTCAACGCTTCTTTCCCGTCGGCCGTTTTTAGTGCGGAATCGACGGCCGGAAAAAGGGCTAGGGCAGGTATCCCCAGTTTTTGTGCCGCTTCGGCTAAGGCCAGTAACTGATCGATGCTCCGGCGCTGAACGCCAGGCATAGACCCGATTTCTTGCACTTGCTGTCGACCGTCGACAACGAAAACAGGCAGGATAAGGTCATTCGATGTGAGTACATGCTCTCCTGCAAGCCGCCTAATAAAGCGGTCTTTGCGCATGCGCCTCATCCGAACGGCAGGGAATTTTCCAAACATTGTTAGAAAGCGATTCGATTGAAAGTCATGGGCGTCGTTGGCACAAATCAATAAGAGTGAGAACTTTTTGAAAGCAGCGCAATCCTACAGGTAGACGGTTTCGATCGTCTCCCGCTTCTCCTCCCTGAGCGGGATGCCTTAATCCTGTTAAGGCATTTGGGCCCCAGACTTACCCCTTTAGTCTGGGGCTTTTTTATTGGTGCCGCCGTCTGCGGGACGCGGGTCCGTTAACCCCAGCCAAGCCGAAAACACCTTTTCAGCTTCTTCCACGCCGACCTTTTTGGAACTGGAAAACAATTGCGCGCTGAAGAGCGGGCTGCGCTTTTCTATCTCCTGCCGAACCTTTCGCAATGCGTCGGTTCCTTCCTGCCTCGATAATTTGTCGGCTTTCGTGAGCAGGATATGGATGGGTCTGCCACTCGGCATAAACCACTCCATCATATTCCAGTCGAGAGGGGTTAGCGGGTGCCGGACATCCATGATGAGCGCCATGCCCCGTAGTGTTTCCCGGGTTTGCAAGTACTGAGCGAGGGTATTTTCCCAATGCTTTCGCACCTGTTCGGGCACCTTGGCATACCCATAGCCTGGCAAATCCACGAGAAAGCCGTTCGCTATCTGAAAAAAATTGATGAGCTGCGTGCGCCCCGGTGTTTTGCTTACGAACGCAAGCCTTTTGTGATCCGCAAGCGTATTGATTGCGCTGGATTTGCCCGCGTTGGAGCGGCCGGCGAAGACGATTTCAGGTGCGGTGGGCGGGGGCAGCTCGTACAAGTGGTGAGCCGAAGCCACAAAACTGGCGTTTCTGAACAAGGACATCGAGGCCGTATCGTCTGCGCGTGGGGCGGCGCGGCACCAAATCGGGCTAGAATAACAGCTTTGTTTAGCGACTTGCTGAAGAGAGGAACTATGAATATCCGCCTTGTGCTGCTGTCCAGCGGCCTTGTTGCGTCGTTGTTTGTCGGCACGGTATCGGGAGCCGAAACAACCAAAGCAGATCCGGCGAAGGGCCAGCAATTAGCGGCTACCTGTGCGGCCTGTCATGGCCCCGATGGGAATAGCACTATTGCAGCGAATCCCAAAATTGCCGGCCAAAACGCGGGCTACCTGCATAAGCAACTGCGAAATTTCAAGGCGGAAGCCGGCAAAGCGCCGGAACGTTTAAGTCCCATCATGAATGGCATGGTGGCGCCATTGTCTCCGCAGGACATGGCGGATCTGGCCGCGTATTTCGCTAGCCAGAAGCTGAAGCCGGAGCAGGCCCGCAATAAAGATGTGCTTGCGCTCGGTCAGAAGATCTATCGCGCCGGTATTCCTGAAAAAGGCGTCGCCGCTTGTGCCGGCTGCCATGGCGCTAGAGGCGAAGGTATCCCCGCGCAGTACCCGCGTCTATCCGGTCAATTTACGGAATATACGATCGCTCAGCTGCAAGCTTTCCGCTCGGGAACGAGAACGAATGATATGAACAAGATGATGCGCAGCATCGCGGTGAAATTAAGCGATGAGGAGATGAAGGCCGTGGCCGAGTACGCAACCGGCTTACGTTAAGCGCCGGCCGTTCGCTAGCGTTCTCAAAAAGGCGGCTTATAGCCGCTTTTTTTTTTGCGAATGGTTGAGCGAAAAACATCCGTCATTCCACCCGCCGCGTATATTTCTCTCCACTGCAGGAGAATTCCCATGCTGATTAAGCGCGCGCCGCATATCCCACCCTCAGAGATTACGTCGGAGTCCATCTACGAGCGACGCAGAGAATTCATGCGGCTCGTCGCCGCAGGGGCCATCGCAGGCGGCGCGGGGTTTGCGTCATCTAAAGCGCGCGCCGCCGAAGGGGAAACCGCCAAGTTGGGTTTTCCGATCACTAAAAGCGCATACAGCTTGTCGGAAAAACCTAACGACTGGGGCGCATTGACCCAGTACAACAATTACTACGAATTCGGTACCGGCAAAAGCGATCCGGCCCGCAATGCGCATCGGCTGCAAACTCGTCCTTGGACCGTAGTCATCGAAGGGGAAGTCAAAAAGCCGCGCAGTATTGGAATCGAGGAACTTCTTAAGCTCGGGCTGGAAGAGCGCATTTACCGCTTACGGTGCGTTGAAGCATGGTCCATGGTCGTGCCGTGGGTGGGCTTCGAGTTCAACAAAATCGCCAAACTGGTTGAGCCTACGGGCAATGCCAAGTTCGTCGAGTTCGTCACCGCCGTGCAACCGGAAAATATGCCGGGCACAAAATTGCCTTACCTCGATTGGCCCTATGTCGAAGGCTTGCGCATTGATGAGGCCATGCATCCGTTGACGATCATGGCCGTAGGGCTCTACGACCGAATTCTTCCCAATCAAAACGGTGCCCCGATGCGGTTGGTGGTGCCTTGGAAATACGGTTTCAAAAGCGGCAAATCGATTACGCGCATCCGGTTCGTTGAGAAGCAGCCGCAAACGGCCTGGGAAAAAGCCAATCGCAGCGAATACGGTTTTTATTCCAATGTGAACCCGGATGTGGATCACCCGCGCTGGAGTCAGAAAACCGAAAAGCAGTTGCCGGCGTTATTTTCTCGACGCAAGACGGAAATGTTCAACGGCTATGCGGAGCAGGTCGGCCAACTTTACGCCGGCATGGATTTACGCAAGTACTTCTAATGTCTCCGAGGCGAGTAAGCGCACTGAAGGTCTTTATCTTCATTTCTGCGCTGGGACCGTTGGCCTACCTGTGTTTCGGACTGTTCTTCAAGCCCGAATGGCTCGGCGCCAATCCCGCCGAATACATCACCCGCATGACCGGCGACTGGACGCTGCGTTTTCTTCTCATCACGCTCTCCGTCACACCTTTGCGCAAGATGTTTGACGTGAACTGGTTGTTGAGGTTGAGGCGAATGCTGGGTCTCTTTGCATTCGCATACGCTTGCTTCCATTTCTTAAGCTACATCGCTTTCGATCATGTCTTCGATGTCGGCGAAATCCTGCTAGACATCGCCAAACGCCCCTTCATCACGATCGGCTTTATTGCTTTCGTCCTGTTGATCCCGCTTGCTGCAACCTCCACGAACGCGATGATCAAGCGACTAGGGGCAAAGCGTTGGGTGAAACTGCATCGAGCCGTCTACGCGATCGGCATCTTGGGGGTCACCCATTTCTGGTTGATGGTCAAGCGGGACGTGACGGAGCCGGCGATCTACGCGGCGATCTTAGCCTTGCTACTCGCCTATCGCATTTATAAGCGACGGCCTGCCGCTTAAAGCTTGTCCGCCTCCAGGGGAGGTGGAGGACGACGGAAATACTTGCCGAGTTCTCCGCTAAGCATGAGGGAATACGCGGCCGGAATCACGACGAGCGTGAGCAGCGTCGATGTAATCATGCCGCCGATCACCGCTACCGCGAGGGGTTGATTCGTCTCTGACCCGGCGCCAAAGCCCATCGCCGCAGGGAGGAGCGCAAGAATGATGGTGAAGGATGTCATCAGCACAGGACGCAGACGCGTCGGGCAGGCGTCGCGTAAGGCAGTATCCACGTCCATGCCTTCGGCGCGGCGTTGATTGCTCAGATCCACAAGCAGGATGGAATTCTTGGCCGCCAAGCCGATGAGAAGGATTAAGCCAATCATCGAATAGATATTGAGCGTCTGAACACGCATGCCGCCGCCGAACCAAGCGAGTATTTCATTCAGCGGCACTGAAAGCCATAGTGCAAAAATGCCGCCGACGACCGCTAGCGGTACCGCAAGCATGATGATGAGGGGCTGCAGGAAGGAGTTGAATTGACTCGCCAGCACCATGAACAACAAGATGCAGCCCACGGCGAACGCAAAGCGAACATCCTTGATGATCTTGCCCAATTCCTCGGCCTCGCCGACGAATTGCACGCCGTAGCCTAGAGGAAGGATTTGTTCCGCGGCGCTGCGTACCTTATCCACCGCTTCTCCGAGCGAGACCGTTGGCGTAGCGTAAAAGCTGGCGGCATATTGCAGATCGAAACGGCCGATCACCCCAGGGCCGATGACTTCGCTGAACTGCGCCACACTATCGAGACGTATCAATTGCCCGTCGCGGTTGCGCAGATATATCTTGGACAAGTCAGACTGCTGGGCGAATTCGCCATCCTTGGCTTTGATGCGGATGTCGTAACGCTGTCCGTCGCTAGGATCGTCGTTGTATTTCGCGATGTCTAGGCCGCCGGTCAGCATATTCAACGCAAGCGCTACATCTTGCGCGGATAACCCGAAGGCCTGCGCGCGCGTGCGGTCGGGTCGAAGCACGATTTGCGGCAGGTCCAGTTGCAGATCGGTGTCCATGCGGCCGATGTCAGGGTCGTTCTGCAAGACCCGCTGCATTTCCTCGGCGTAACGGCCCATCTCTTGCAGACCGGGGCCGGTGACCACGAATTGCAGCGGCTCGCTGCGCGAGCGAGGAATCAGGCTCGGTGTACGTGGGAAAACTTTAACGCCAGCTATGTGCGCGAGATCTTTGCGCAGGCTATCCACCACCTCTTGCTGCGAGCGCATACCCTGTTCAGCGCGTTCCAGGCGTGCTTTCATGCGCAAGCTTAAAGTGGCTTGATTGACCTGCTGCGCTGAGCTCACCCCGATCAGCCCGAACATGGAATCGATTTCCGGATACTTCTGGACGATTTGCTCGGCTTCCGCCAGTTTTTCCGACGTGTAGTGGATCGAGGAACCGATCGGGGCCCGCAGTCCGAGCCAGATCCGTCCTTCGTCCTGGACCGGCGCGAGCTCTTTGTCGACGCTGCTAAAAAGAAGGAGGCTTAAAGGCACAAGTGCGACGGCGATGAACATGACCGGCCACCGCCAGCCGAGGCTTAAGTTGAGAATGCGTCGATAGAAATTATCGAGCCGCTCAAAAAAACGGTCGAGAGAGCGATGCAAACGGCCGTGTCGCGTTTCCACTTTTAAAAATCGCGAACACAGCATTGGCGTGAGGGTGAGAGAAACGAACCAGGACACAATGACGCCACATGTCACAACGACAGCGAAGGATTTGAAAAACTGGCCGATGATGTCGCCGATGAAAATCACCGGCGCAAATATGCAGATCAGCGAGAGCGTGGCGGCTAGGACGGCAAAAGTCACTTCTCGACTGCCCTTCATCGCCGCTGTGATGGGATCCGCATCCAGGTGCTCGCGATGCCGGAAGATGTTCTCCAGCACCACAATGGCATCGTCGACAACTACGCCTACGAGAAGGAGCAGCGCGAGCAATGTGACCGAATTAAAGGTGTAACCAAAGAAGTACATGATCGCCACCGCACCCGTTAAAGAAACCGGAATCGCAATGGCGATGATGAGCGTCGAGCGAAGGCTGCGCAAAAAGAACAGTACGATGAGCGCGGCGAGAATCGTGCCTTCGATCAAGTGGTTCTTCAGTGAATCCACCATCTCGTTGATGAAGATCGCGTCGTTCTGAATGACGGTTAGGTTCATGCCCGGCGGCAACTCGGGACGTATGTCCTCTTCGAGCCGTCGCAATACCTTATCGGTGATTTCTACGGTATTGGTGTTGGCAATTTTGATGATGCCCACGCCAACCGTCTGCATGGTGTTGAAGCGGGCGAGTTGGCGAAAGTCGGTCAGACCATCCTCGATCTCCGCAACATCCCGCAAGCGAATGGGTGCGCGATCGCGGTAGCCAACGATCATGTTGGCGAGATCGTCCAGTTTGTGGAACTCCAGGTCCAGCTTGACCAGGCTCTCGGTATTGCCGCCGACAAGGAAGCCGCCCGCAAGCTGCAGATGCTCGCGCTGGAACGCTTCGTTCAGGTCTTGCGCGGTGATGTTGAAAGCCGCCATGCGGGTAGGCAGGAGATTCACGCGTATGGTGCGGTCGCGTCGCCCACCGATACGGACCTCGCCTACCCCGTCGATGGTTTCCAGTTTCTTCTTGATGACGTTTATGGCGTATTGGTTGAGCTGCTGCTGTGTTCGATCTCCCCAGAGCGTCATCCAGAATATTGGGCTGGCGTTGGTTTCGACCTTGGAAATGACTGGAGGGTCCGCGTCCTGGGGTAGACGACGCAACACCTGATTGACCTTCGCTTGAACTTCATTGAAAGCGACATCGATATTCTTGCCGAGATCGAAGGTGATACTGATATTCGAAATGCCCGGTGTGGAGGTCGACTGAATGTGCTCGATTCCCGGTACGGTGTTTACCGAGCCCTCAATCAAATTGGTGACGCTCGCATCCAGCACCTCCGGGTTCGCGCCCTTGAGGTTGGTTTGCACGGAAATGACGGGAAATTCGATGTAAGGAAGCTTGTCGATACCCATGCGTTGATAAGCGATGATGCCGAACAGCACCAGGACCGCATTGAGCATTACCGCCAGCACATGGCGACGAATGGACAGCTCAGGAAGGGTCATGTTGCCCCTGGTTTTGGTGGGGGCGCTTTCTCTGCGGCCGCGGGTAAACTTTGATCCTGTTTGACAGACACCTTCGCATCCGCGGTAAGAAACCCGGCGCCTGCGCGAGCAACCGTCTCTCCGCCGGTGAGCCCGTCCAGGACTTCCACCATTCCATCCGACTTCGAACCCGTGCGGACCAGGCGTTGTTCGGCTTTGCCATCACGAACGAGATAAACCACTTTGCCGATGGGGCGCAAGACGACGCTTTCCTCCGGGACTAAAACGGCGTTCTCTTTGCGGCTGGTCACCACTTTTGCGTTGACCGTTCCGCCGCCTCGGAAATGGCCATTGTTTTGGAAGCGCACGATCACATCCAGTGCGCGGCTCGTCTCAGTGATGGAGGGACGTATCTCATCGATGTTCGCGGTCAAGGTGACATCGGGCGCCAGCGGAGACGAGAGCTGCACGCTCTGTCCGATTTGCAAGCGCGGGGCGGCGCTTTCCGGGAACGGCAGCCGTACACGCATCAGCTCTCGGCCGACCAACTTGAATAACGGGTCGCCGACTTTGACGTATTCGCCCGGCGAGATCATTCGCTCTTCCACGGCGCCTTGCAGCGGTGACAGTATCCGCGACTTGCTAAGCGCATTCTGGTTCGCATCGAGTTGCGCGCGCGCCCCGGCGAGTTGTTGACGCAAGGCGTTGCGTTGCGCGATCGATTCGTCTGCAGCGTTCTGCGAAATGAAATTTTCCGTAACCAATTTCTGTTGGCGCTGAACGATGCGTTCCTGGTTGGCCAGTAGCGCTTCGAGTCGTGCCACTTCCGCAGCGTCGCTACGTCGTTGGATGGCAAGGTCCATCGAATCGATTTCCGCGAGCAACTGACCTTTTTGCACCGTTTTGCCGACCTCCGTCATCACGCGAGTGACCCGGCCGGATACTTCAGCCGCGATCAAAGGATCGAAAATGTTCTCCACAGATCCGACTGAGGTTTCGGTCGATTCGAGCGGTTGAACAACCGCCTGTGCAACCGTGATCAGCGTCGGTTGCGGCCCCTTGCCTTGCTTAGCGGTGTGCTCGCCGCAACTGGTCGAGAGAACGCTCAAGCTGAGCATGATTGCGAAGGTGCCGAACCAGCGTGCTTTCATGAATTCCTTCTAGGTAGGCCGTTTATTAGCTGTCCGCCGAACATGATTTCTGGGCCTCGGCGAGGACGCTAGCAGGGGCCGCCATCAACGGTCAAGCATGGCCGCTTCTATCAGAGCGCTCTAGGCGGTGGCGGTTCCGCAAAGATGTTTACCGCGGGAGCTTTTTTTCCCCGGCAAACAGCGCGGCGACGTCTTCGCGCTCGCGCACGACATGCACGGACGCTTGATCTACCATGACCTCCGCTGCGCGCGGGCGAGTGTTGTAGTTAGAACCCATGGACATGCCATAGGCCCCCGCAGACATGATCGCGAGAAGATCGCCTTCAGCGAGATCCAATTGACGCGATTTCCCTAAAAAATCGCTGCTCTCGCAGACCGGACCGACAACGTCATAGACATTGCCACTACCGACTCGCGCGCGAACGGGGACGATGTCATGCCAGGCATCGTAAAGCGAGGGCCGCATCAAATCATTCATCGCGGCGTCGATCACCGCAAAGTTGCGATCAACGTTGTGCTTGAGATATTCAACGTGGCTGAGTAATACACCGGCATTGCCAACCAGCGCACGCCCAGGCTCAAATAGAATCTTGTACTGTCGCGCACGGCGGCCCAGACGCCCGACCAGCGCTTCAATGTACGTCGCTACAGCGGGAGGTTGCTCATCCCGATAACGAATGCCCAGCCCACCGCCGAGATCGAGGTGATGCAAAACGATGCCCTTGGATTCGAGTTGGTCCACCAGTTCCAGTAACTTGTCGAGCGCCTCGACGAAGGGCGCGGTATCGGTCAGTTGCGAACCGATGTGGCAATCGATACCGACGACGCGCAAATGCTTCGATGCCGCCGCCCGCGAATACAGTGAAATTGCTTCGGCATAGGGTATGCCGAATTTGTTTTCTTTTAGGCCTGTGGAAATATAGGGATGAGTTTTGGCATCGACGTCGGGATTCACGCGGAAGGACACGGCCGCCGTTTTGCCCATCTCGGCGGCTACACTTTCAATGCGCACCAATTCCGCAGCGGACTCGACGTTGAAGCACATGATGTTCGCTTGCAGCGCCTGCCCTATTTCCGCGCGGCTTTTTCCGACGCCTGAAAAAACAACTTTGGCCGGATCGCCGCCTGCAGCAATAACGCGAGCCAATTCACCGCCGGATACGATGTCAAACCCCGCGCCAAGTTTGGCGAATAAATTGAGGATCGCCAGGTTGGAATTCGCTTTCATGGCGTAACAGATCAAATGATCGTAGCCGGCTAGCGGGTTAGCAAAACTGTTAAAGGCCTCTACGAGCGCCCGACGAGAATAAACAAAGCAAGGCGTGCCAAACTGCGCAGCGATGGCGCTAAGCGGGACAGCTTCGGCGTGCAATTCGCCATGCTGAAGGTGGAAGGCGGACATGCTTACTACTTTGACTTATTATCGGCTTTGGCGGCCGGCGCTTCTGCAGGGGGCAGATACAGCGGACCCTTGGTCCCGCATGCTTGCAGGGCCAAAAGCAACATTAGAAGGAAGAGCGTTCGACGCATGGGGCAAGGTGTGAATCGGAAGCCGGAATCATACACAGAAGCTAGACCTCGCGGCGAGACTAGAAATGAGTGAATTGAGCGAAGAGGACTTCAACCGATTGGCCGATGCGGAGTTGATCCGTATCGAGCAGGCCATCGAGGCGAGCGGCGTCGACGCAGACATCGAGTTGAAAGATGGCGGTGTGTTGGAAGTCGAATTCAACGACGGCAGCAAAATGATCATCAATCGCCATGGCGTCGCGCGCGAGATTTGGGTGGCGGCCCGCTCCGGGGGCCACCATTTTCGCTATGTGGATGGCGTTTGGAAGCATACCCGCCAGGACATAGAATTGTTCGCAGCCCTTTCGCGCGACCTGAGCCTGCAATCAGGCGAAACCGTTCAACTCTAGAAAAGTTGTTCTTGAACTTCCTCTGAACTTTGTCCCCCGGAGTCGACCTCCGGCGGTAATGCGGCGCGGGGTTGGAATTCTTGGTAGAAGTATTCCGTCATGCCGCCGGCGCTTTGCAAGCCGGTGTTGGGATCGATTTGAACCGCAACGACGCCCTCCGGCATGATTAACTGCCGTTCCGGCACGCCTTTCAGTGCTTGTTCCATATACCCCATCCAGATCGGCAATGCGGCAACGCTCCCGGTTTCATTGGCGCCCAGTTTTTTCGGTTGATCAAACCCAATCCACGACACGGCGACGAGCGCAGGGCTGTAGCCTGCAAACCAGGCATCCACGTTGTCATTGGTCGTACCCGTCTTGCCTGCGAGATCCTGCCGGCCCAACGAGGCTGCCCGCGCTGCGGTACCGTAACGTACGACGTCGTGCATCATGCTATCCATGATGTAAGCATTCCGCAGATCGATCACACGCAGGCTTTCGTCTCCGGCGCGTTGCGGTTTGCTTTGCAGTAGGACATTGCCGCGATCATCGACCACCTTTTCGATGAGGTAGGGCTCAAGCCGGTAACCACCGTTCGCGAATACGCCATAAGCACGAACCATCTGCCAAGCGGTCACCGATCCCGCACCGAGCGCCATCGTCAAATAAGGCGGATGCCGTTCGGCTTCGAAGCCGAACCTCGTCACATAGTCTTGCGCGTATTGCGGACCGATGGCACGCAAGATCCGCACGGACACCATATTTTTAGATTTGGCGAGCGCACTGCGAACACGCATAGGCCCATCGTATTTGCCGTCGTAGTTTTTGGGTTCCCAAACTTGCCCGCCGGTCAACGCTGCATCGATGGTGAAGGGCGCATCGATGAAAATCGTCGCGGGAGTGAAGCCTTTCTCCAAGGCCGCGGAATAAATAAAAGGTTTGAAAGACGAGCCGGGTTGACGCCACGCCTGGGTCACATGGTTGTATTTGTTGCGTCCGAAGTCGAAGCCGCCGACCAGCGCCCGGACCGCACCGTTTTGCGGATCCATGGAAACGAACGCGGCCTCGGCGTCCGGCATTTGCACCACGCTCCACGCGCCCTTCTCGTCCTGCTGCACACGAATGATCGCGCCTCGCCGCACTCGCTTATTCGCAGCCGTCTTCTCGCTCAGCGCAGATTGCACAAAGCGGATTGCATCGCCGGTGAGCACGAGCGTCTCGGCTCCGCGCCTTGCTTTGACTTGTTTTGCGTTCGCTTCGATGACGACGGCGCTAAGCAGGTCATCGCTATCGGAATGTTCCTGCAAGACCTCATCGATGGCCTCGTCGGACAAAGCCCCTGCTGGAAGATTTACATAGGCTTCCGGTCCGCGATAACCATGACGGCGGTCATAGTCCAATACGCCCTTGCGCAAAGCGCGATACGCGGCTTCCTGATCTTTTGCCGTGAGTGTCGTGTACACCCGGTAGCCCTTCGTGTACACATCATCCGGATGCCGGTCATAAATAATCTGCCGGACAATCTCGGCGGCGTACTCTGCATGCGCGGGAAAGTCGTCTACACCCCGCTTGACTCGAATCGGCTGCTTTTGCGCTTCTTCGTACTCTTGTTTATTCAAAAACTGCAGTTCATACATCCGGCGCAGCACATATAGCTGCCTTTCCTTGGCCCGCTTGGGATTGACCGCCGGATTCAGGGTGGAGGGGGCTTTCGGTACGCCGGCAAGGATAGCTGCCTCCGCGACGCTAAGTTGATCCAAGGGTTTGCCGAAATAGGTTCGAGATGCCGCGGCGAAGCCATAAGCCCGCTGCCCCAAGTAAATTTGGTTGATGTAAAGCTCGAGAATTTGATCTTTTGAGAGGCCGCGCTCGATCTTGAACGCCAACAAAGCCTCGTTCAGCTTCCGTTTCCAGGTTTTTTCACTCGAAAGAAAGAAATTTCTCGCGACCTGCATGGTGATAGTGCTGGCACCCTGTCGCTTGTCGCCTGTGACAAGGTTGCTATACGCGGCTCTTATGACGCCGACATAATCAATGCCCTGATGTTGGTAAAAACGTTCGTCTTCCGCAGCAAGGATCGCGCGCTTCATCAGGTCGGGTACTTCGTCGATGCGCACTACGGCTCGGCGTTCTTCGCCGAATTCCCCGATTTGTATGCCGTCTGCCGTATAGACGCGGAGCGGGACTTTAGGCCGGTAATCGGCGAGCGCGTCGATCGAGGGCAGACCTGGATAGGTCAGCAAGAGGATGTAGCAAAGGAGAAGAAGCGTGATGACTGCACAGCCGGCGAGCACTGCGAGCGGGAATTTGAACCAAGCTAACCACTTCAATGGAAAAGACCTTTCAGTTGGGAACGGCATTATAGGCAGCTGGTACCACAAGATAAACGTGAAAAACTACAGCGACCTATCCGGTACTTGTTGCTAGGATTTCAACCAAACTATAAATACAACGCCTAACTATTCGTTCACAAAGGGATTTTCTCTTGCTCGATATCTTTAAACCGAAGGCACCGCCCCTATTTGGGATGGACATCAGTTCTACCTCCGTAAAAATGGTGGAACTGGCCGACGCCGGCAAAGGCGCCGCGCGTATAGAGCGCTATGCAATCGAGCCACTGCCTCGCGAGGCCGTCGTGGACGGGAACATAGCCAATCTGGAAGCCGTGGCCGAAGCTGTGCGCCGCGCCTGGAAAAAGCTGGGCACGCGTAGTAAGCATGTCGCGCTCGCTTTGCCCAGCGCCGCGGTCATCAGCAAAAAAATTATCGTTCCGGCCGGTCTTCGTGAAGAAGAAATGGAGATGCAAGTCGAGAGCGAGGCGAATCAATACATTCCTTTCTCGCTTGAAGAAGTGAATCTGGACTTCCAGGTCGTCGGGCCTTCGCCCAACAGCCCCGAAGAAGTCGAAGTGCTCATCGCCGCTTCTCGTAAAGAGAAAGTGGAAGATCGTGTAGCCACCGTCGAAGCGGCCGGTCTCAAGGCGGCGGTAGTGGACGTCGAATCCTTTGCGCTGCAAGCAGCCTTCGAACTGATCCGCCAGCAATTGCCCAACGAGGGTGTCGACCAGAACATCGCTGTTGTGGATCTTGGCGCTAACGTCATGAACATCACCATTCTGCGCAACGACGAACCGGTCTATAGCCGCGAACAGGCTTTCGGCGGGAACCAACTGACGCAAGATATCGCGCGCCAATATTCTCTGTCGACCGATGAAGCCGAGGCCGCAAAGTGCGCCGGTGGATTGCCGGAAGCTTATGAAACCGAAGTGCTGCGGCCTTTCCTCGACAATTGCGCGGTTGAAATCCAGCGCGCCATGCAGTTCTTTTTTACCTCGACGCAGTACAACAGCGTCGAGCATATCGTTTTGAGCGGTGGATGTTCGGTTCTCCCCGGTTTAGACGAAGCGGTCAGCTCGCGGACACGCGTAAATACGCTAATCGCTAATCCCTTCGCGAATATGCAGATCTCCCCCCGCCTACAACTCAAGAAGCTTATCGGCGATGCGCCGGCGCTCATGATTGCATGCGGATTGGCGCTACGGAGGTTCGACGCATGATTCGCATTAACTTACTTCCGCATCGCGAAGAGCGTCGAAAAGCGCAGCGACGCCAGTTGGGCGTGCTTGCTGTCTTTACGGTAGTCATTGGTGCAGCGGTCTGGCTTGCGGTTCACCTTGCGATCGCCGGCGTCATTTTGAAACAGAACGACCGAAATGAGTTTTTGACGCAGCAGATCTCATCCTTGGATCGCGAAATCGCGGAGATCAAAAAACTCAAAGACGACATCAAGGCCTTGTTGTCGCGTAAACAAGTGATTGAGGCGCTGCAGAGCGATCGCTCGCGGCCGGTTCGGCTGCTCGAAGAACTCGTACGCCAGGCGCCGGAGGGCGTTTATCTGAAATCGTTGAAACAAGAAGGTTACAAAGTCAACGTTACAGGTTATGCGCAGTCGAGCGCACGCGTATCCATGTTCATGCGCAATCTCCAAGCCATCGACCTAGTGGAGAACTCGGCCGTTTCGCCTCAATTGGTAGAGATCAAGGCGGCGACGGTGAATAGCCGGCGTGTCTCCGAGTTCAATCTCAATTTTCTTCTGAAGAAGCCGGAGGTTGATGTCAAAGCGCCTTCGACTCCCGCAAAAAAGGGTTAGCGCATGAGCGGGTTCGCAAATCAATTTAAAAATCTGAATCCCAATGATCCGGGATCATGGCCACCTTTACCGAAGCTGGCCCTTCTTATCGCACTGCTCTTGGTCGTGTTGGGCGTTGCTTATTTCTTCGACTGGAGTAGCCAGATGGAGGAATTGCAGAGCGGGAAGGATAAGGAAGTGCAATTGAAGAATGACTACGTCGCCAAAAAAGGCCAAGCGGTCAATCTCGATCTGTATAAGCAGCAGCTTCATGAAATCGATAGCTCATTCGGCGCTTTGCTCAGGCAACTTCCGAACAAATCGCAAATGGAAGCGCTCGTAGTCGACATCAACCAAGCGGGACTTGGTCGCGGCTTGCAGTTCGAGTTGTTCAAGCCGCAGCCAACCGAAACGATGCACGAGTTCTACGCCGAGCTTCCGGTGTCGATCAAACTGACAGGCTCGTATCACGACATGGGGGCGTTCGCGAGCGACATCGGTCAGCTCCCCCGTATCGTTACGCTGAATGATATCGCGCTCAGTATCAATAAAGAGGGCGTCCTGACTATGGACACAATAGCCAAGACATTCCGCTATCTGGACGAGGACGAATTGGCTGCCCAAAGAGCGGCTGCTCAAGCTGCGAGCGCAAGCACGAAAGCGAAGGCGAAGAAATGAAGCGTCTAGCGTTGACATTGATGGTTGCTGCCTTGGTGGGCTGTGACGGCGGGGAACAAACCGAACTGAAAGCGGAGCTGGATAGCTTGACGCAAAACCTGCGTGGTCGAGTCGAGCC
>DATEOW010000108.1:0-30065 GCA_035273665.1 Burkholderiales bacterium
AACTATGGGAAATATCTGCTGCGCATCCTCGATGAGCGGGTGTTCTAGCATGAAGGTCATTGAAACGACCCTGCCCGGTGTTCTGCTAATCGAGCCGAATATATTTACGGATCACCGCGGCTTGTTTTTCGAGAGCTGGAACGCACGGGCCTTTAAGGCTGCGGGCATCGCGCTCGATTTCGTGCAGGACAACCATTCGCATTCCAAACGGCATGTGTTGCGCGGGCTGCATTATCAAATTCGGCAGCCGCAAGGCAAGCTGATACGCGCGATTGCGGGCGAGGTCTTCGATGTCGCGGTGGACATCCGCCGGAGTTCAACGCATTTCGGGAAATGGGTCGGCATGCGTCTTTCAGACGAAAACAAACGCATGGTCTGGGTGCCGCCCGGCTTTGCACACGGCTTTCTTGTTCTTTCCGAAAGTGCAACGGTGCTTTACAAAAACACCGATTACTACGCGCAGCAGTACGAACGCTCGATTGCCTGGAATGACCCCGATATCGGTATCGATTGGCCCTTCGAGGGCACACCGCTGCTCTCCGAGAAAGACTCGCACGGGCAAGCCCTGCGCAACGCGGAAATCTACGACTGAGGTCGCTTGAGAATTCTGCTTACCGGAAAGAATGGCCAAATCGGCGGCGCTTTGCAAAGCGCATTGGAATCTAAAGGCGACGTGCTCGCATTGGGACGTGCCGAACTCGATCTTGCCAACGCTGATGCAATCATCGCGGCGGTGCGCCGATTCAAACCGCAGCTCATCGTCAATGCGGCCGCCTATACGGCAGTCGAGCGTGCCGAAAGCGAAGCGGAACTCGCCGATGCCATTAACGCGAAAGCGCCCGCTGTCTTGGCCGCGGAGGCTAAGCGGTTGGACGCGCTACTTCTCCACTATTCCACCGATTATGTTTTCGATGGGCGCAAAACAACGCCCTATATCGAAACCGATCCGACGGGGCCTCTCAATGCCTATGGCCGCAGCAAACTCGGCGGCGAGCGCGCGATCTCGGCCTCAGGCTGCCGGCATCTTATTCTTCGTACAAGTTGGGTGTACGGTGCGCGCGGACAGAACTTTTTGCTCAACGTGCTTCGCTTAGGCCGCGAGCGGCCGCAACTACGCGTGGTAAACGATCAGATCGGCGCGCCGACATGGTGCCGTCATGTGGCGCAAATGAGCCTGCAGATGCTTGAGGAAGAGCGGGATAGCGGGATTTATCATGCCACGGACGGCGGCTCAACGAGTTGGCAGGGCTTCGCCACCGAAATATTCAAGCTCACCGGAATTCAGACGCCGGTATTTGGGATAGCGTCTGAGGATTACCCTACCCCGGCACAGCGGCCAAGGAACTCAAGACTGGACAATGCCAAGCGCTTGGCGATCGGCGGCACGCAGCGCGCGTGGCAGGAAGGCCTGAGCGAATGTCTGCGCGAATTGGGAATCAAGCCCTAAGGCTGATTAACGGCCGGAGGACTCGATGCTGGGCTGCTCGACGACGGGACGCGCCGCGATGCCTTCACCGCGGTAGAACTGCCAGAAGGACGTACGACGGCGCCGCTCGCTGCGGGCCTGGGTCCGCACCAGGGCGGAAGCGATGACGGCGCTGTTGCGCCGCTTGGGTGTTTTGTTCATGGCGGGAGTATGCGGGCTTTAGGTGACGCTGCTATGACAAGAAATCCCGCAAAAAATCTCAATCGGGTGCCGGCCATTGGCCATTGAGTATTTTTTCCGCCCACTGAATCGCGATGATCGTTTTCACGTCCGATATGCGTCCGTCCCGCACCCATTCGAGCGCATCGGTAACCGAGAGCGTGAATGTTTCCAGGAATTCGCCGGCGTCCAGCTGAGCGCTTCCTTGTTTGGAAAGCCCGCGGGCCAGCCAGATCTCAACGCGTTCGGTCGAATAGGCGCAGAGGGGGTGGATGGCGGTCATGTAAGACCACTTCGCGGCCACATAACCGGTTTCTTCGAGCAACTCGCGCTTGGCGGTGCCTTCTGTGCTTTCACCCGGATCGATCTTCCCGGCGGGGATTTCGATGAGCACTTGGGCCAGCGGATAGCGGTATTGGCGCTCCAGTAGAACGCACCCGTCATCGAAGAGCGGCAAGATCGCCACTGCTCCGGGATGGACGATGTATTCCCGGATGCCGCTGCTGCCGTCGGGCAGACCGACTTGATCCCGCTTCACATGCAGCAAGACGCCGTCGAATACCGCCTCGCTTTGAAGTTGGTGTTCGGTGAGATCGAGGGGCGGCTTCACGACTCGCGCGAACGATTCAAAGCGTTTGAATGGCGTAAAGACAAAGTTCCATCAACCAGCCGGGGAATATACCGAGCAGCAGCATGAGCAGACCGTTTGCGGACAACAACACCCGCATATCCAAGCCGGGGCTGAGTGGCGCGGTGTCTTCCGCGTCATCGAAGTACATCAGCTTCACGATACGCAAATAGTAGTAGGCGCCGATGAGCGAAAACAAGACCGCGTAAACCGCCAGCCAAGTGAGGTTCCCCGCGACGAGCGGCTCCAGCACCACCAGCTTGGCGTAAAAGCCCACAGTCGGCGGCACACCCGCCATCGAAAACATTAACAGCAACATCATGAAGGCATACCAGGGACTGCGCTGATTGAGCCCTTTGAAGTCGGACAAATTCTCTGCCTCGAAACCGGCTCTGGATAGCAGCAGAATCATCCCGAATCCGCCCAAGCTCATCAGCACATAGATGATCGCGTAGAACATCGAGGCGCTCCAAGCATCGAAAACGCCGTTGAAGTTGCCATCATCGACGCCTGCCAGCAAGCCGAGCAGGAGGAAACCCATATGCGAAATCGTCGAATACGCGAACATGCGCTTGATATTCGTCTGGGCAATGGCGGCGAGATTGCCGAGCGCCAAGGAAAGGACCGACAAGATGATGAGCATCTGCTGCCAGTCGTCCCACAACGGGAACAGCCCATTGACCAGCAAGCGGATGGCCATCGCAAACGCCGCGAGCTTCGGTGCCGTACCGATGAACAGCGTCATCGCGTTCGGTGCGCCGTGATAGACGTCGGGAATCCACATATGAAAAGGCACTGCGCCGATCTTGAACGCCACACCGGCGACAACGAATACCAGCCCGAACACGAGCACGGCCGTGTTGACGTCACCATTCAAGATCGTCATGGCCATTGCGCGGAATTCCAGCGTTCCGGTCGCGCCATAGAGCATCGACATGCCGTAAAGCAGCAAGCCGGAAGCAAGTGCGCCCAAGATGAAATACTTCATCGCGGCCTCGGTGGATACAGAGGAGTCCCGGTTCATGGCCACCAAGGCGTAGAGGCACAGCGACATCATCTCCAGCCCCAGATACAACACGATGCAGTGATTAGCGGAAATCATCACCATCATGCCCAACACCGCGAACAGCACGAGCACGAAGAATTCGCCGCGGAAAAGATTCCGCTCGACGAGGTATTTGCGTGAATAGACCAGGCAAGTAATGACCGAGATGTAGAGCACCAGCTTGAGCACGCTCGCCATGGTGTCGGAAACGAACATGCTGTTGAAGGCGTATCCCTGTTGACCTTGTGTGACGCCTACCAAGAGGGCAAAACTAAGATACGCGCAGCCGAGCATGGTGAACTGCGTCAGGGCGTAGGTAATGATCCGCAGACGATCCGGAATGAAGAGATCGGCCACGAGAATGATCGACGCCATCACCAGGAGGAAAGTCTCCGGGAGGGCAAACAAGAGCAAGTTGAGTATGTCCATAATCCGTTTCTTACAGCTTGCCGGCCGCGACGTGCTTGAGTAGTTCATCCACGGAGGTATGCATCACTTCCGTAAAGGGCGCGGGATACAGCCCCATGAACAGCACCGTGATTGCCAAAACGCCGAGAATCAAAAACTCGCGCTTGTTGATATCTTGCAACTCGGCCACATGAGCGTTGGCGACATCGCCGAAAATAACGCGCTTGTACATCCACAGCGTGTAAGCAGCGCCAAAGATGAGCGTCGTCGCGGCCGCTGCGCCGATCCAGAAGTTGTATTGGACGGCGCCGAGGATGACCATAAATTCGCCGACGAAACCGCTTGTGGCAGGTAGGCCGCAGTTCGCCATGGCGAACAGCATCATAAAGGCGGCGAACTTCGGCATGGTGTTGACGACGCCGCCGTAATCCGCAATGAGGCGACTATGCATGCGGTCATACATGACGCCGACGCAAATGAACATGGCCGCCGAAACAAAGCCGTGAGAAATCATCTGCACAAGCGCGCCTTCCACGCCCGCTGCATTGAAGATGAAGAAACCGAGCGTGACGAAGCCCATGTGGGAAATCGATGAATAAGCGATGAGCTTTTTCATGTCTTTCTGCACCAGCGCGACCAGCCCAACGTAGATCACTGCGATCAGGGACAGCGTGATCATGAACCACGCGAGTTCGCGGCTCGCATCGGGCAAAATCATCAGGGAGAAACGGATGAAACCGTATGCGCCCAACTTCAACATGATCGCTGCCAGCACTGCAGAACCGCCCGTAGGCGCTTCAACGTGGGCATCCGGCAACCACGTGTGCACCGGCCACATCGGCACCTTCACCGAGAAGGCCGCAAAGAAGGCGAAGAACAACCACATCTGCGCTTCAAGGGTCAGCGGAACATTGAAGAAATCGAGAATCGAGAAGCTGCCGCCCGACTGGTCATACAAATAGATGAAGCCAACCAGTAATAAAAGCGAGCCCAGGAGCGTATAGAGGAAAAACTTGAAGGCCGCGTAAACGCGGTTGGGTCCGCCCCAAACGCCGATTACCAGATACATCGGAATGAGCGTTGCCTCGAAGAACACGTAAAACAGCATGGCGTCCAATGAAGCGAAGACACCGTTCATCAGGCCGGACATGATGAGGAAGGCCGCCATGTATTGCGCCACGCGCTTCTCGATGACTTGCCATCCGGCAAGAATGACCAAAGGCGTAATGAAGCTGTTGAGTAATACGAACCACAGCGAAATGCCGTCAACACCGAGGTGGTAATTGATATTGAAGCGCTCGATCCACGGGGCCAATTCTTCGAACTGGAAGTCGGCTGTGGACGCATCGAATCCCAGGTAGAGCGGCACAGTCACGGCAAAGCCTGCCAATGAACCCACCAGCGCAATCATTCGAGCGATGGGCGCGTTGCGGTCCGATCCGGTCGCCAACACGGCAACACCGAAACCGATGGGGACCCAAATCGCGAGGCTTAGCCAGGAATAGTCGAGATTCATTTCTTATCTGTTCTTCATATTTAGCCGGCGAAGCGGCCGCTGGAATACAACCAATAACTCAGGATCAGCAGCAAACCGAAAATCATGGTGAAGGCATAACGGTAGATGAATCCGCTTTGGAAGCGGCGGGCGACCTGCGCGAACCAACCCACGACCCTCGCCGAGCCGTTGACGAAGAAGCCGTCGATGATTCCGATATCGCCGAAACGCCACAAACCGTTGCCCACACGGACTGCGCCGTTGCCGAACACCGCCTGATTGAAATCGTCCAAGCCGTATTTCTTGTCGAGGACATAGACCAGGAAGGACAGCTTGTTGCGCACTACCCCCGGCCATTCGGGCTTGAGGATGTAGAAGACGAAGGCGGTAACGAGGCCGCCGATAGCGAGCCAGAACGGTGGCGTGCCGAATGCGTGCAAGACCATCGCCCAATGGCCGTGGAAATGCTCGGCCAGCGTTGCGATGGTGGGATGTTCCGGGGAGTAATAGATGGCGCTACCGAAAAACTCGCCATACACCATATCGCCGAGCAGAAACCCGGCCAAAACCGCAGGGATGGCAAGCAGCACGAGCGGCAGGGTCACGACCCATGGCGTTTCATGCGGAGGATGGTGATCGCCATGATGCTCGTCATGGCCGGGCTCTTCGTCGTGCGCGCCCGGAATGACGGCGTCGAAGCGTTCCTTGCCATGGAAAGCGTAGAACACCAAACGGAAGGAATAGAGCGCGCTGACGAATACGCCGGCAGCAGCCAGTACATAAGCGAAGCCCGCCGCAGGGTTATTCGAGACATGCAAGGCTTCGACAATGGTTTCTTTGGAGAAGAAGCCCGCGAAAGGCGGCAAACCGGCGTTCGCAATGGCGCCGATCAGCACGGTGATATAGGTGATGGGCATGTACTTGCGCAGGCCACCCATGCGGCGCATGTCCTGCTCGTGATGCATGGCGATGATCACGGAACCGGCGCCAAGGAAGAGCACCGCTTTGAAGAAGGCGTGGGTAAACAAATGGAATACAGCCGCGCCGTAAGCCGATGCCCCGAGTGCAACGGTCATATAGCCAAGTTGCGACAAGGTTGAATAAGCGACGACGCGCTTGATGTCGTATTGCACGATCGCGATGAGCGCCATGAAGAACATGGTGATCGCCCCGACCACCATCACGAAAGACAGGGCCGTGTCGGACAACTCGAACAACGGGGACATACGCGCGACCATAAAAATGCCGGCCGTCACCATCGTTGCGGCGTGGATCAGCGCGGAAATAGGTGTCGGGCCCTCCATCGAATCGGGTAGCCAAACATGCAGCGGAAACTGCGCAGACTTACCCATCGCCCCGATGAACAGGCAGATGCAAATGACCGTCATGAGCAGCCAATCGCTGCCGTTGAACAGACTGATCGTTTCAGCCGCTTTTCCGGGCGCTGCATTGAATACGGTCGCGTAGTCGAGGCTGCCGAAATGGGCGAGGACCAAACCGATGCCCAAGAGAAAACCGAAGTCGCCGACGCGATTGACCAGGAATGCCTTCAGATTGGCATAGATCGCCGTGGGCTTGGTGTACCAAAAACCGATCAAGAGATAAGAGACCAGGCCCACCGCCTCCCAGCCGAAGAAGAGCTGGAGGAAGTTGTTGCTCATCACCAGCATCAGCATGGAGAAGGTGAACAGCGATATGTAGGAGAAGAAGCGCTGATAGCCGGGATCTTCTTCCATATAACCGATGGTATAGATATGCACCATGAGCGACACGAAAGTCACGACGATCATCATCATGATCGTGAGCCGATCGATGAGGAAACCGATCTCCAGCGGCACACCGTCCAGCACGCTCCAGGTGTAGACCGGGCCATTGAAGGTGTTGCCGTTCATCACATCCACAGCGATATACAGCGAAGCGAATAGGGAGATCGCCACGCCGAGGATGGTGATGCGGTGTGAGTTGGCGCGGCCGATTGCTTTGCCGAAGAGGCCGGCGATGATGGCGCCGGCCAAAGGCGCGAGCGGAACGAGGAGATAGAGATTCTTCACGTTCAACCCTTCAGACGATCGAGGTCGTCGACATGAATGCTGTTCAGATTGCGGAACAGCACAACGAGAATGGCCAGGCCGATAGCCGATTCCGCAGCGGCGACCGTCAAGATGAAGAACACGAATACCTGTCCGGAGATGTCGCCCAGATAATGGGAGAAGGCGATGAAATTCATGTTTACGGCGAGCAGCATCAATTCGATCGCCATCAATAGAACGATCAGGTTCTTCCGGTTCAGGAAGATGCCCATGATGCTGATCGCGAACAGCAGCGCGCCCAGCACCAGAAAATGCGCCAATGACAGTTCGAACAACGCTTTCCCCTTACTTTGATCGAGACGCGCCGCATCGGGCAGCACGTTCATTCACGTTTGTGCTTCTATTCTTTCGGCTCGGCCGGCATCGACACCATGCGTACGCGGTCTTCCCTGCGCACCATGACTTGCTTCGCCGGATCTTGGTACTTCGTATCCTTGCGGCGGCGCATAGTCAGCGCTATCGCGGCGATGATCGCCACAAGCAGCAGCACTGCGGCCAGCTCAAAGGGATAGACATATTCGGTGTACAGCACGAGGCCGAGCTCTCTAGTGTTGTTGTAGCCGGCAGGCAAATCAGCGGGCGTCGGATAGTTGGCGGCAGTGAAATGCGACCAAACGAGATAAATCATTTCAGCGGCGATGATCGCACCGACCGCCGCGCCAACCGGTAGATAGCGCCAGAAGCCCTCTCGCAGCTTATCGAGGTTGATATCCAGCATCATGACCACGAAAAGGAAGAGCACCATCACCGCGCCGACATAGACAAGCACGAGCGCGATCGCAAGAAACTCCGCGCGAAGCAGCATCCAAATCACCGCCGCCGTCACGAAGGAAAGCACGAGAAATAATGCCGCATGCACGGGATTACGCGAGGTGATCACGGCCAAGGCCGAGAGCACGAGGATGGTGGCGAAGATATAAAAGGTTCCGGCTTCGAACATGGTTTCTCTCAGCGGTACTTGGCGTCTGCGACACGCCGCTCGGCGATTTCAGCTTCATAACGATCCCCCACCGCCAACAGCATTTCCTTGGTGTAGTAAAGGTCGCCCCGTTTTTCGCCGTGATACTCGAGGATGTGCGTCTCGACGATGGAATCCACCGGGCAGCTTTCCTCGCAGAAGCCGCAGAAAATACATTTGGTCAAATCGATGTCGTATCGCGTCGTGCGACGCGTGCCGTCTTCGCGCACATCCGACTCGATGTTGATGGCCAGCGCCGGACAAACCGCTTCACATAATTTACAAGCGATGCAGCGCTCTTCGCCGTTGGGATAACGGCGCAGCGCATGCAGGCCGCGGAAGCGCGGACTATAAGGCGTCTTTTCTTCAGGGAACTGCACGGTAATCTTGCGCGCGAACAAATGCCGGCCTGTAAGCGCCAATCCCTTGACCAGCTCGTAGAGCAGGAAGGTTTTAAAAAAATCTCGGATACGGTTCATCGCTTCAGTTCCAAACTCATTTCCAGATTGTCCAAGGCGTCTGCATCCAGGCCGCAACCACGACGAGCCACACGATCGTGAGGGGGATAAACACTTTCCAGCCCAAGCGCATGATCTGATCGTATCGGTAGCGCGGGAAAGTTGCGCGAAACCACAGGAAACAGAACAGCAGGAACATGACTTTCGCCACCAGCCAGAAGATGCCCGGAATGGCGGCTAGGATCGGAATGTTGAAAAGCGGCAACCAGCCGCCAAGGAACATGAGCGCGGCGAGCGTCGAGACGAGGATCATGTTCATGTACTCGCCCAAGAAGAACAGGGCGAAGGTGATACCGGAGTACTCGACGTGGAACCCGGCCACCAGCGCCGATTCATCCTCGGCGACGTCGAAGGGCGCACGGTTCGTTTCAGCCACCGCAGAAATAAAATAAACCATGAACATCGGCAACAGCGGCAGCCAATTCCACGACAGAAAACTCAACCAACCGTCGGCATACTGTCCGCGCGCCTGCTGATTCACGATCTCCGACAAGTTCAGGCTTTGAGAAACGAGCAATACGCACACCAGTGCGAAGCCCATAGCGATTTCATAGGCCACAATCTGCGCGGCCGAACGCATGGCGCCAAGGAAAGCGTATTTCGAATTTGAGGCCCAGCCGGCAATGATCACGCCGTAAACGCCCATTGAAGTGATGGCCATCACATAGAGCAGGCCGGCGTTGACGTCCGCGAGAACAAGCTCCGCCTGGAAAGGGATGACTGCCCAAGCGGCCATCGCCGGCATCAGCACCATCATCGGCGCCAGAATGAACAGGAATTTGCTGGCGCTCGAGGGCAGCACGACTTCCTTGAACATGAGCTTGAACACATCGGCGAAAGGCTGCAGCAGCCCTAAGGGGCCGACACGATTGGGACCGATGCGCACTTGCATATAACCGATGACCTTGCGTTCGGCCAAAGTGAGATAGGCAACGCAAAGAATTATCGGAAGGCTGATGCAGAGGATCAGGATCGTGTACTTGATCAACGTGGCAAGCGCCGGACCCCAGGTCGCGCCAAGTGGGCCGCTCAGCAAATTGGAGAGCCAATCGAATACTTCCATCAGGCGCTCCCTCCGGTCTTGGCAGACCAGGCCGCGAGTCCGCGCAATAGCACCAGCGACAAAGCCTTCTCGCGTTCAACTTTCATGAGTCGAGCAGGGAGAAGTGCAATCAAGCTTAAACGGCGCATGGTCAGGCGCGCTCCACGCTAATCTCGCCGAACATCGCACCCAAGTCGGCGGTTGACGCGTGCGCAGCAGATACCCGCACGCAACCGTCCGGCAGGTGGTTATCGTCGGCTAACTCGATCAAGGCCTCCCCACCGCTTTGCTTCACTTTGATCAGTTGACCGGCGACAAAGCCGAGCTTTTGAATCTGAGCAGCGTTCATGAACGCCTTCGGTGCGGCAGAAGCCGGTGCTTTCTGTAAAGGCATCGAACGGCGAGCCAAGGGATCGGCAAAATAGATCGGTACGTCCGCAACACGCTCCAAAGCGGCGCCGTTCGCGGACGAGTTCACACTGATGCCGCTCACTTCGTTCGACAAAGGAGGCATCGATCGCTGCGCATCGTCGCGCACTTCCTCGCTACTGTCGTATTCGAAGCCTGCGGCACCCACCAGGTTGCCCAGCACGCGCAATACCTTCCAAGCAGGGCGCGCTTCAGCGTATGCCTTGACCGACGCGTTGAAGCTTTGGAGGCGCCCTTCGGTGTTGATGAAGCTCCCGCTCGTTTCCGTGAAAGGTGTAATGGGCAGAATCACATCGGCATAATCGACGGCGCGTGATTGGAATGGCGTCAACGCCACAACGAAATCGGCCTTCGTCATCGCGACGATCGCCTCGCGCGGGTTGTGACAATCGAGTTCCGGTTCAACATTGAGCAGCACATAGGCCGATTGAGGCGCCGCTAACATCGCAGCCGCATCGAGTCCTTGGCCGGTCGGCACGCACTGCGCTTGGTAACCGCCGACGCTGTTGGCCGCTTCGCCAAAGAAACCAAAGGTCGCGCCAGTCACTTGAGCAAGTTCCTGCGCCAGCGCGTGCAACTGCGCCGCTTGCGGATGCTGGACCGCGCTGTTACCGAGGAAGATGCCGACTTTTTGACCGGAAGCCAGGCTTGCGCCGATGGCCGCAAACTTGTCGTTCGTATTTGTCGCGTTGTTCTTCGCCTCGCGTACGGCTTTGACCAATTGCGACAGCGCACCGACCAGTTCACTAGGACGCACGATCGCGCGATTTGCCGTTTTGATCAGCGAATCGTCGTCCGCCACATGGAGCACGTTGAACTGCTGGCCTCTCTTCGCGGCTTGACGGAAACGGTTGGCAATCAGCGGATGATCCTTGCGAAGGAAGGAGCCGATCACCAGCACGCGATCCAGATTGCCGAGCTCTTGCACCTTCATGCCGAGCCACGGCGTGCCTTTGCGTTTGCCATCGGCCGAGAAATCAGATTGGCGTAAACGGAAATCGACATTGTCGCTGCCCAAGGCACGTACCAGCTTTTGCAACAAGTAGAGTTCTTCGAAGGTAGCGTGCGGCGATCCAAGCGCGCCGATTTTGCCGGCCGCTTTGCGCAAGCCCTCGGCAACGCGCTCAAGCGCGGTCTGCCAATCCACTTCACGCCACTCGTTGCCCTGCTTCACCATCGGTTTTTCCAGGCGCTCGACATCGAGGCCTTCGTAGGAAAAGCGGTCTTTGTCGGACAGCCAGCATTCATTGAGTTCTTCGTTCTCCAGAGGCAAGACGCGCATCACTTTGGAGAGCTTCACTTGCACGATCAGGTTGGAACCCAAGCTGTCGTGCGGACTAATGGAGCGTCGGCGGCCCAGTTCCCAGGTACGCGCTTCAAAACGGAAAGGTTTGGACGTCAGTGCGCCGACGGGACAGACATCGATCATGTTGCCGGAGAGTTCGGATTCCACAGCGCGGCCAACAAAGGACACGATTTCGGAATGCTCGCCGCGGCCGATCATGCCGAGTTCCATGACGCCGGCAACTTCCTGACCGAAGCGCACGCAGCGCGTACATTGGATGCAACGTGCCATTTCCTCGGCGCAAACCAGCGGACCCATGCTCTTCGGCACGATGACGCGTTTCGGTTCCTGATAGCGCGAATTCGACTTGCCGTAACCGACCGCCAGATCCTGCAACTGACATTCACCGCCCTGATCGCAAATCGGACAATCGAGCGGATGATTGATCAGCAGAAACTCCATCACGCCTTTTTGCGCCGTCCGCGCGTACTCGGAAGTGATCGAGACTTTCATGCCGTCGGTCACCGGCGTGGCACAGGCGGGCAGCGGCTTGGGCGCTTTTTCCACCTGCACGAGACACATGCGGCAATTGGCCGCGATGGACAGTTTCGGGTGGTAGCAGAAATGCGGCACGTACATGCCGAGCTGGCGCGCGGCGTCCATCACCGTTTTTCCTGGCGGGACTTCGGTCTGTTGTCCGTCGATTTCTATCTTCAGCATGCTCATCTTCGTCTTAGGCGGCCACGCGATGCGCGTGGGCGTGTGCGCCCACCAGGCAATGCTTGTGGTCGATGTGATACTGGAATTCGTCGCGATAGTGTTGGATGAAAGCGCGCACCGGCATCGCAGCGGCGTCTCCCAACGCACAGATGGTCCGGCCTTGGATGTTGTCGGCCAGATTCAGCAGCAGGTCGAGATCTTCATTGCGGCCCTCGCCATGCTCGATGCGGCGGATGATGCGATAGAGCCAGCCCGTGCCTTCCCTACATGGCGTGCATTGGCCACAGGACTCTTCGTAATAGAAGTAAGCGAGACGCTCGGCCGCGCGCACCATGCATGTTGTTTCGTCCATCACGATTACGGCACCGGAGCCGAGCATCGAACCCGCCTTCACGATGGAGTCGTAATCCATATCCGTTTCCATCATTTTTGCACCGGGGATCACCGGCATCGACGAACCGCCGGGAATCACGCCCTTGATCTTCTTACCGCCGCGCATGCCGCCTGCCATTTCGAGCAGCTTCGCGAAAGGCGTTCCCATGCGGATTTCATAGTTGCCGGGACGCTCGACATGACCAGAAATGGAAAAAATCTTCGTGCCGCCGTTATTGGGCTTGCCCAGTTCTAAATATTTCTCGCCGCCATTGATGATGAGCCAGGGCACGGCTGCAAAAGTTTCGGTGTTGTTGATGGTCGTCGGCTTTCCGTACAGGCCGAAGCTCGCAGGAAACGGAGGTTTGAAACGCGGCTGCCCCTTCTTTCCCTCCAGCGATTCCAAAAGCGCCGTCTCTTCACCGCAGATATAGGCACCGTAACCATGGTACGCGTGCAGCTGGAAATTGAAGCCGGAGCCCAAGAGGTTGTCTCCCAGAAAACCGGCGGCCCGCGCCTCATCCAGCGCTTCTTCGAAACGTTCGTAGACTTCGAAAATCTCGCCATGGATGTAGTTGTACCCCACGCTGATCCCCATGGCATAAGCGGCGATCGCCATGCCTTCGATCAAGATGTGCGGGTTGTAACGCAGGATGTCGCGATCCTTGAACGTGCCCGGTTCACCCTCGTCCGAATTGCAGACCAGATACTTCTGCACGGGCGAATTGCGCTGCATGAAGCTCCACTTCAATCCGGTGGGGAAGCCGGCGCCGCCACGACCGCGTAGTACACCCTTCTTCACTTCGGCGATCACTTCTTCCGGCGGCATGGGCTGCGTGAGCACTTTGCGCAGGGCCTCGTAACCGCCACGCGCGACATAGTCTTGCAAGCGCCAGTTGTCGCCGGTAATGCCCTTCATGATCACGGCATCGGGACCGAACACGTCGGGTGAGAAAGGAGGATGCGCGGTATTCATTTGGTCGAGAGTTCCGCCAGCAGTTTGTCGATATTTTCGGGCGTCATGAAACTGATCATCTTGTGATTGTTGTGCAACATCACCGGCGCGTCGCCACAGGCGCCGAAGCACTCGCCCTCTTTGAGCGTGAACTGCCCGTCGGCGGTCGTTTCGTTGAAACCGATTTTCAAGCACTTCTTCAAGTGATCCGCCGCGTCCACAGCGCCGGATAGTGCGCAAGGTAGGTTGGTGCAGATCGTCAGCTTATGTTTTCCGACCGGCGAGAGGTTGTACATGGTGTAGAAGGTCGCGACCTCCCACACCGCTACCGGCGGCATGTCGAGATACTTGGCAACGAACTCGACCACCTCATCCGACAAATAATTTTTTTCTGCTTGCGCAATGGCAAGCGCGGACATCACGGCCGATTGTTTCTGGTCGGCAGGATACTTGGTCAATTCGCGGTCTATCCGCTTCAGGGCGTCGGGGCTCAGCATATCAGGGCGCATTTCATCGATCGATCTCACCAAACACGATGTCCATGGTGCCGATGATGGCCACAGCGTCGGCGATCATGTGGCCTTTGGACATTTCATCCATCGCGGCCAGATGGGGGAAGCCCGGTGCGCGGATTTTCAAACGATAGGGTTTGTTCGCGCCATCGGACACCATGTAAATACCGAACTCGCCTTTGGGATGTTCGACCGCGGCATAGGATTCGCCGCTCGGCACATGCATTCCTTCGGTGTAGAGCTTGAAGTGGTGAATCAGCTCTTCCATATTGGACTTCATCTCGACACGAGAAGGCGGCGCCACTTTATGGTCGTCGACAATGACCGGACCGGGATTCTTGCGTAGCCAATCGATACACTGCTTGATGATGCGGTTCGATTGGCGGAACTCTTCCATGCGGACCAGATAACGGTCGTAGCAGTCCCCGTTTACGCCGACGGGAATATCGAAGTCCATGCGATCGTAGACTTCATAAGGTTGTTTCTTGCGCAAATCCCATTCGATACCCGAACCGCGCAGCATCGGACCGGTAAAACCCAGCGCCAAGGCGCGTTCCGGACTCACGACGCCGATTCCAACCGTACGCTGCTTCCAGATACGGTTATCGGTAAGCAAGGTTTCGTACTCGTCGACATAGCGCGGAAAGCGATTTGCGAAATCCTCGATGAAATCGAGCAGCGAGCCTTGACGGTTCTCGTTTAGTTCGCCGATCGCTTTCGCGTTTTTGAACTGCGATACCTGATATTGCGGCATGGTCTCCGGCAGGTCGCGATAGACACCACCGGGCCGGTAATAGGCCGCATGCATGCGCGCACCGGACACCGCTTCGTAACAATCCATCAAATCCTCGCGTTCGCGGAACGCATAGAGGAACATGGTCATCGCGCCGATATCGAGCGCGTGCGCACCGATCCACAGCAAATGATTCAGGATGCGCGTAATTTCATCGAACATGACACGGATGTACTGCGCGCGCAGCGGCACTTCGATGCCGAGCAATTTTTCTACCGCCAATACATAGGCGTGTTCGTTGCACATCATGGACACGTAGTCGAGGCGGTCCATATACGGCAAAGCTTGCAGATAGGTACGATGCTCCGCGAGCTTTTCCGTTGCACGATGCAAAAGGCCGATGTGCGGATCCGCACGCATGATCACTTCACCATCCAGCTCCAGCACTAAGCGCAGAACGCCGTGGGCGGCCGGATGTTGAGGGCCAAAGTTCAAGGTGTAGTTACGAATCTCAGCCATGGTCAATTCACTCGGCGACCGCTGGGAAGATCGCCATAACTTTCTTCGCGAATGACGCGCGGCGTAATCTCCCGCGGCTCGATCGTCACCGGCTGATAAATCACGCGCTTTTGTTCCGGGTCATAGCGCATTTCGACTGTCCCGGTCACCGGGAAATCTTTGCGGAACGGATGCCCGATGAAGCCGTAATCGGTGAGGATGCGACGCAGATCGTCATGGCCGCTATACATGATGCCGAAAAGGTCGAAGGCCTCGCGCTCGAACCAGTTTGCTCCCGGCCATACGCCTGTGACGGAATCGACCACCGGAAAATGATCGTCCGGCGCGAACACCCGCACCCGCAGTCGCCAGTTGTGTTCGAGCGATAAGAGATGCAGTACCGTCGCATAGCGCGGGCCTTCCCAAATCCCATCGCCGTAGGCCGCGTAGTCGACGCCGCACAAATCCATCAACTGCTCGAAGCGCAAAGCGACGTTGTCGCGCAGCGTGGTTGCCACTTCGAGATAATCCTCTGGCTTGACGACCAAGGTCAGCTCACCAAGGCGGATGTCGAGTTTGTGGATTTTCGGACCGAGCGTGGTTTCCAACGCGCTTTTGAGAGTGGCGAGTTTAGTCGTCATGTTCAGCGCGCAATCGTATTGGTACGGCGGATTTTGTTTTGCAATTGCAGAATGCCGTACAAGAGCGCTTCGGCCGTCGGCGGACAACCCGGCACGTAGACGTCCACGGGAACGATGCGATCGCAGCCTCGCACGACCGAGTAGCTGTAATGATAGTAGCCGCCTCCGTTCGCACAGGACCCCATGCTGATCACCCACCGAGGCTCAGGCATCTGGTCGTACACTTTGCGCAACGCCGGCGCCATTTTGTTGCATAGCGTCCCCGCCACGATCATGACGTCGGATTGACGCGGACTTGGACGAAAGACGATGCCAAAACGGTCCAAGTCATAACGCGCCGCACCTGCATGCATCATTTCGACGGCACAACAGGCAAGACCGAAAGTCATCGGCCACATCGAACCCGTGCGCGTCCAGTTGATGAGCGCATCGAGGCCGGTGGTGATGAAACCCTCGCCCAGTTTTCCTTCGATTCCCACGTTAAGCTCTCATTGAATTGATTGTGTGACGAGTGAAGATCGGCAATAGCCGAGCTCCATCCCGCGCGCGGGCCTGCACCGACATACTCATTGTCATTCCCACTCGAGCGCGCCCTTCTTCCACTCGTAGATAAACCCGACGACAAGAATGCCTAGAAAAACCATCATTGCCCAGAAACCGAAAGCCCCGATTTCCTTGAGCGTCACCGCCCAGGGGAAGAGAAACGCGATTTCCAAGTCGAACAAAATGAAAAGAATGGCAACGAGGTAGTACCGAACGTCGAATTTCATGCGCGCGTCTTCGAAGGCCTCGAAGCCGCATTCATAGGGGGAAAGTTTCTCACTGTCGGGTTTGTGCGGAGCCAGAAGGGACCCTAAACCGAGCAGCACGCCGCCGAAGAGGAAGGCGACAATAATGAATAACAGGACCGGAAAATATTCTGCAAGCATCCTTCGATTCCTCGGTATGGAGCAACTTTCTGCCCATACGGGTTATTTCTTCCTTACACAACGTTCCAACCGTTCCAACGTTCTGGTGCCGACGGCGAGACTCGAACTCGCACAGCTTTCGCCACTACCCCCTCAAGATAGCGTGTCTACCAATTTCACCACGTCGGCCTTGGGCCACCACGTTCCCCGCAGCGCGCCGGATTTTACTTCGGAACCTCATTCGTTTTCGAATCATTCGCCGGGACGGCAGGCGCAGCGCCCGGCGTCTCGACAGCGGGCGTAGCCGCCGGCGCGGAAAGAACTTCATCCACCGCCGAAGCAGCTCGCGGCTTGTTCGATGCGATGTACGCCAGCCCGATGCTGGTCAGAAAAAAGACCGTGACGAGTATGGAGGTGCTGCGCGATAAGAAGTTGGCCGAACCGGTTGCCCCGAAGAGGCTGCCCGAAGCGCCGCCACCGAAGGCCGCGCCCATCTCGGAACCCTTGCCTTGCTGCAACAACACCAGGCCGATAATGCCGAGCGCCACAACCACGTGCAGCACAAGCATGATGGTGAACCACATATCCATGTCTATTCCCTTTAGGCTGCTGCGCAGATCGCGAGAAAATCTTCCGCGACGAGCGAAGCGCCACCAATCAAACCGCCATCCACATCGTGCTTGGCGAATAATTCCTTCGCATTACCAGGCTTGACACTGCCGCCGTAGAGCAGTTGCAGCGCCTGCGCAATTGCCGCGTCCTTTGCCGCAACGCGTTCACGGATGAACTTGTGAACCGCCTGCGCTTGCTCCGGTGTCGCCGTTCGGCCGGTACCGATCGCCCATACGGGCTCGTATGCAATGACCGCCCGACCAAAAGCCGCTATCCCGGCGGCCTCAATGACTGCATCCAATTGCCGCGCGACCACCGACTCGGTGGCATTTTGTTCGCGCTCTGCCAGTGTTTCACCTACGCACAGAATCGGAATCAGGCCGGCGCGTTGCGCCGCGACGAATTTACGCGCAACTTGCGCATCCGACTCGGCATACAAAGCACGACGCTCCGAATGCCCGACAATCACATAACGACAGCCAAAATCCTGCAACATTCCCGCCGATACTTCGCCTGTGTAGGCGCCCGATTCATGCTCGCTCAGGTTTTGAGCGCCCAACCCGATACGCGAACCGTCCAATAACACTCCGGCCTGCTGCAAATACGGGAAAGGCACACAAACGGCGATGCTGACATCCGGAATACCGGCTGCACCCGCTTTAAGGGCTTGAAGCAAAGGCGGATTGGCAGCCATGCTGCCATGCATTTTCCAGTTCCCTGCGACCAACTTGGTGCGCATCGCCTAAGCTCGCAACAAAACCGCAGGATTGTACCGTTTGCCCCTATATGGGGTCAACGAAACCGCAGGAAATCAGGGACTAGCGAAGATCATGAAGAGGCGCTCGCACGAAGGCGCTCGCACAAAGGCCTGTATTTACGCGTTCCCGCGAAGTGCAAACAGCGGCACTCCCCCAGTTCGAATCGCGGTTCCCGATATCGCTCGAATGGGAGCGAGTCAGCCTCCCCGGGATGGGTGGGCGTTTTAGCCAAAACGCCCGGTGATGTAGTCTTCCGTCTGCTTTTTCTTCGGCTTGATGAAGATATTGTCCGTGACGTCGAACTCAATGAGCTCGCCCAGGTACATGTAGGCGGTGTAATCGGAGACGCGCGCGGCCTGTTGCATGTTGTGCGTCACGATCAGGATGGTCACCTTGTGTTTCAGATCGGCGATCAATTCCTCAATACTTGCGGTGGCAATCGGATCGAGCGCCGAGGTCGGTTCATCGAACAACAAAATCTCCGGATCGGTCGCCAGCGCGCGTGCGATACACAAACGCTGCTGCTGACCGCCCGAAAGATTGAAAGCCAGATCGTCGAGCCGATCTTTCACTTCTTCCCACAAAGCAGCGCCGCGCAAGGCGGTTTCCACGCGTTCTTCGATTAAGCGGCGTTTGCGTTCGCCGCGAACCCGCAAACCGTAAGCGACGTTCTCGAAAATCGATTTCGGGAAGGGATTCGGTTTTTGAAAAACCATGCTGATGCGCATGCGCACTTCGATGGGATCGACTTCTTTCGCGAGAAGATTCGTATCGTCCGGAAATAGCCGGATATCGCCTTGATAGCGATTGCCGGGATACAAGTCGTGCATCCGGTTGAAGCAACGCAAGAAGGTAGATTTGCCACAGCCTGAAGGTCCGATCAAGGCCGTCACTTTTTTATCGTGAACCGGCATATTCAGGGTCTTCAGCGCATGGAAACTGCCGTAGTGAAAATTGAGGTTCCGGACCTCGGCTTTGAGCGGTTTCTCGGCGAGGGTTGCGGTATCGGACACGGTCGATTCCTTGATTACCATTTGATGTTTTTGCGCAAACGATAGCGCAGCCAGATTGCCAAGCCGTTCATTGCGAGTGTCATGAGCACCAGTACAAGACCGGCCGCCGCCGCGTTTTCCTGAAAAGCCGCTTCGGGCCGCGAGGTCCAGTTGAACATCTGGATTGGCATGACGGTAAAGGGCGAAAACAGCCACTCGAAATTGATATATGGCGGCTCTGTTTGCACAGGGCTCGGTGGAAGGAAGGCAATGAAAGTCAGCGCACCGATGGTGATGATAGGCGCTGTCTCGCCGATAGCGCGTGCCATCCCGATGATTATTCCCGTGAGTATCCCCGCCGATGAATAAGGCACGATGTGATCGCGCACGGTTTGCCATTGGGTTGCGCCCAAGGCGTAAGCACCCTCGCGAATCATTTGCGGAATGCCGCGTATCGCTTCTCGCGTCGCCACGATCACGACCGGAAGTATCAACAAGGCCAGCGTGAGGCCTGCGGACAGGATGCTCTGCCCGAAACCGAACTGGTAGACGAATAGCCCCAGTGCGAGCAGGCCGTAAACAATGGAGGGCACGCCGGCCAGATTGGTGATGTTGATTTCGATGACATCCGTCACCCAATTCTTTCGCGCGTACTCCTCAAGATAAATTCCGGAGGCGACACCGATAGGCACGGCGACAAGCGCCGTCACCAGCATGACCAGAGTCGAACCCACCCACGCCGACAGGATGCCTGCCTGTGCGGGGCGTCGTGAAGGAAAGTTGGTGAAGAAATCGAGATCCAGACGGTGAAAACCGTTCAGCATCATTTCGGCGAACAAAGTAGCGAAGGTCAAGATACCGACCATGAGCGCGAACAAACCGCACAGCGCGAAAATCAAATCCCAACGCTTGTGCTTGACGATAATGTCGCGGATTTGCTTAACCTTTGGTGCCGCGTCGTGCATCAATAAACTTCCCTGAAACGTTTGCGCAGTATGTGACCGAGTATATTGAAGGTGAGGGTCAACAGCATCAAAGTCAGGCCGGCCGCAAAAATCGTTTGATAACCAATCGAACCATGCGGCAAATCACCGAGCGCTACCTGCACAATGTACGCAGTGATGGTCGCCGCGGGCTCGGTGGGATTGAATGTCAAATTCGGCTGCATACCCGCTGCGACTGCGAGAATCATTGTCTCGCCGACTGCGCGCGAAATTCCGAGGATGTACGCGGAAGCCAATCCTGAGAAAGCCGCCGGCACGACCACTTTCACTGCGGTCTGGAAGCGTGTCGCGCCCATGGCATAGGAGCCTTCGCGCAAACTCATGGGAACAGCCCGCATCGCGTCTTCGCTGATCGAGCTTACATAAGGGATGATCATGATGCCCATGACAATGCCGGCGGACAACAAGTTAAAACCCGGCAGCTCGGGGTAAATCTTCTGCAAAATCGGGGTCACGAACAGCAAGGCGAAGTAACCGTAGACAATCGTCGGTACGCCACCGAGCAGTTCAAGCAAGGGCTTAGCAACCTCACGCAATTTGAACGGCGCGAATTCGCTTAAATAAATGGCGATGATGGTGCCAAGCGGGATGGCGATTGCCAATGCGACCGCCGAACTGGTCAGCGTTCCTGATAACAAAACCATGATGCCGAAATGCGCATCGTCGAACAGCGGCGTCCACTGCGTATCCGTCAAAAAATCGATAATGGAAACTTTGCTGAAGAAGACGACCGATTCACTCACCAGCACATACACGATACCGACAGTGGTCACCACCGACACAGAGGCCGCCAGAAAAAGGATCGCTTCGATCGCCTTTTCCGTCCATATGCGCCGACGACGCTGCGCAAGACGCGCGCTGGTGGAACCGCTTGAGGTATAGGACACTGCCGGGGCCAGGCCGCTCTGGGAGACAGCGGACATTATTTTATCGGGACGCAAGTTTAGCCTAGACGAGCGCGCTTGAGGCGCGCAGGCAGTGAAGGCGGACGGGAGATGAGGCTTCCCGCCCGCAAAGGGGTCACAGCTTCGCTTCGCGTTTCAGTAGTTCGTCGATGGTGACACCGACTTCCGCATGGCCACCGAAGACCGTGCCCTTCTTGCCCTTATTCACATGCTCGAGCGCGCTTTTGTAGGCCGAATCAGGCAGTGGCACGTATTTCACCTCTCGCGCCAGCGTTGCCGCATTCTTCAGATAAAAATCCACGAACTCGCGCACTTCCGGCTTCGCAAGGGAAGCAGCGTTGATATAAATGAAGATCGGCCGCGCCAAGGGTGAATAGGTCCCCTTGATGACGGCGTCCAGTGAAGGCTCAACCGCTTGCCCTTTTTCGTTCACTACAGGGACGGCTTTGAGCTTGTCTTTGTTCTCGATGTAGTAGGCATACCCAAAGTAACCCAGCGCGTTGATGTCGCGCGACACGCCCTGCACCAAGACGTTGTCATCTTCCGAGGCAGTGAAATCGCCCCGACTTGATTTGGCTTTCCCCACAACCGCTTCAGTGAAGTAATCGAAGGTGCCCGAATCGGCCCCGGGGCCAAACAGTTTCAGCGGCGCATCCGGCCATGCCGGATTGATTTGATTCCAACGCATTACCGTGCCTTGCGACGCCGGCTCCCACATTTTTTTCAGCTCGGCGACGGTGACGCTCTTGATAAAGGTGTTTTTTGGATTGATGACAATCGTGAGCGCGTCGAACGCCACCGGCACCTCGTAGTATTCGATGCCTGCTGCTTTGCAGTCCGCCATTTCCTTTTCGAGGATGGGCCGTGACGCATTGGATACATCCGTTTCACCGCGACAGAATTTCTTGAAGCCGCCGCCTGTGCCGGAAATTCCGACGGTCACTTTGACTTTGTGTTTCTTCGCGTTTTGAAAGTCCTCGGCCACCGCCTCGGTGACGGGAAAGACGGTACTGGAACCGTCGACTTTGACGATCTGGGCGTGCGCTGCCTGGGTTGCCGCGGCGGCCAATAATGCAACCACCACAGCTTGAATCTTGACTCGTTTCATGAGTTCTCCTCGTAACGCGGCAATCGCTTTTTTGCCGTGCTCGAAGTGTAGGCCGGATGTATTACAGAAACATGACAAACACCAAGCCGCTCATGCAAACCTTAAACCTAGCTTTCAGGCCGCGGCACGCTCCACACACTTGGCCAATTCCTGCGCCAGGCTTTCGACCTCTGCGCCGTTCTCGCCTTCGACCATGACTCGCAACAGCGGCTCCGTACCGGAAGGGCGAAGAAGCAGGCGACCGCGCTTACCGAGTTTTGCTTCCGCTTGGCTGCAAGCAAGCGCGATCGAATCATGCTTTTTCCAGTCGAAACCGCGTGCGACGCGCACATTCACCAATTTTTGGGGATACAACTGCAGCCTGCCCGCGAGTTCTTCAAGCGTCCGCTCTTCCTCACAAACGGCCGCGAGAACCTGAAGCGCTGAGACAATCCCGTCGCCGGTCGTGTGTTTATCGAGGCAAATGATATGGCCGCTGTTTTCACCCCCCAGCGTCCAGCCTTTTTCCTGGAGCAGCTCCAACACGTAGCGGTCGCCGACTTTGGCGCGCGCAAATTGAACGCCCAATTCCTGCAAAGCGACCTCCAATGCAAGATTCGTCATCAACGTACCGACGACACCACCGACGTCGCCGCGTTTCGCTCGCTGACTGACGATGACATAAAGCAGCTGATCGCCGTCGTATAGTTTTCCCTTCGCATCGACCATCATCAGTCGATCGCCGTCGCCATCCAGAGCGATACCGAGATTCGCACCGTGCTGCACGACCGCTTCGCTCAAGGATTGTGGATGCGTGGCACCCACTCCGTCGTTGATATTGATACCGGTCGGCTTATCGCCTATCGCGATGACTTCCGCCCCGAGTTCGTGAAATACATGCGGCGCGATGTGATAGCCGGCGCCATGCGCGCAATCCACCACGATTTTCATGCCGCGAAGGTCAAGGGCATTCGGGAAAGTACTTTTACAAAATTCGATATAACGGCCCGCGGCATCTTCGATACGACGCGCTCTTCCCAACTCCGCGGAGGGCCTGCACACGAGCGGATGGTCAAGGGCATCCTCGATCTGCTGCTCGACCGCATCAGGAAGCTTGCCACCGTCCGCCGAGAAAAACTTGATGCCGTTGTCGGCGTAGGGGTTGTGGGAGGCGCTGATCACAATACCCGCCTGCAGACGGAGCGCGCGGGTCAAGTAGGCGACACCGGGTGTCGGCATGGGTCCGCACAACATCACATCTACACCGGCGGCAGCGAGTCCAGCCTCCAGTGCGGCCTCCAGCATGTAGCCCGAAATGCGCGTGTCTTTACCGATCAATACCGCCGGATGCTGCGCGTCCTTCATGCGTCGTTCGACCAGAACTTCACCCGCGGCGAAGCCCAGATGCAACATGAACTCGGGGGTGATGGGCGCCTCGCCTACTCGCCCTCTGATGCCGTCCGTACCAAAATATTTTCTGCTCATTCTTCTTTCTCCTCTCAGGGATTCATTGTTCCAATCCCTGCCCTTCCACAGCCTCCCACACCGCGATGACATCGCGCGTGGCGGCCACATCGTGCACCCGCAGAATTTTAGCGCCGTACTGCACGCATAGCAGCCCGGCCGCCAAACTCGCAGGCATTCGTTCCTCCGCGACACGGCCTGTGATCTTTCCGAGGCTCGACTTGCGGGACCAGCCGGCTAAAACCGGCACGCCCAGGGCGGCCAATTGCGGCAGCCCACGTAACAGCCGGATATTGTGTTCCAGCGTCTTGCCGAAACCATAACCGGGATCGATCATGATGCGTTCGCGCGCAATCCCAGCTTTCAAGGCCGCGTCCACACGCTCAGCCAAATAGTCACTCACCTCTGTTACAACATCCTCGTACTGCGGATTGGCCTGCATGCTACGCGGCTCGCCCTGCATATGCATCAGACAAACGGCCGCAGCCGAACCGGCTATCGCTTCCATCGCGCCGGGCGCCTTCAAGGCGGTGATGTCGTTGATGATCGATGCCCCCGCGCCAATCGCTGCGCGCATCACCTCCGGCTTCACCGTATCGACAGATATGGGCACGGCGATGCCGCTTAAGCCCTCGAGCACAGGCAAAACGCGCGCCAACTCTTCAGCGAGCGCTACCGGCGCGGCGCCGGGTCGACTCGATTCCCCGCCGATATCGAGGATGTCGGCGCCCTCCGCGACCAAAGCACGCGCGCGTGCGACGGCGGCAGCGGGATCAAAGTATTTGCCGCCATCCGAGAAAGAATCCGGCGTGACGTTCACGATGCCCATGATCAGTGGACGAGCCAGCGACAGACGATAAGAGCCGCAATGAAGAAACACGTGTCACCTACAAACAAAAAGCCCGCAGACGAAGCTGCGGGCTGTGGATTTTAGGCTTGTTTAAGCGGCTGCGGGAGCCGTCGCACTGGGTGCATCCGGCTTGTTTGGCGGTGTTGGCTGGCTCACGTTGGCGACAGGTTTCGGCGAACGTGGCGGCAAGCCCGCCATGATGTCGTTGAGCTGATCCGCATCCAGCGTTTCCCATTCCATTAGCGCATTGGTCATGGCTTCGACCTTATCGCGGTTTTCTTCGATCAATCGCTGAGCCAGGGCGTATTGCTCGTCGATGATGCGACGGATTTCGGCATCGACCTTACGCATGGTCTCTTCCGACATATTCTTATGCGTGGTAACGGAGCGGCCGAGGAAAACTTCGCCATCGTTCTCGCCGTACACCATGGTACCGAGCGCTTCGGACATGCCATAGCGCGTCACCATGTTGCGAGCGATTGAGGTCGCGCGCTCGAAATCGTTGCTGGCGCCAGTGGAAATGCGCTTCACAAAAATGTCTTCGCAGATGCGCCCGCCGAAAAGAATTGCGATCTCGTGCAGCATCTGATCCTTGTACAGGCTGATGCGATCGCGTTCGGGCAACTGCCAGGTTACGCCCAGCGCACGCCCGCGCGGAATGATCGTCACCTTGTGCACCGGATCGGTCCCGGGTAACAGCTTGGCGACGACCGCATGACCGGACTCGTGGTACGCGGTAGCGCGTCGTTCGTCTTCGGTCATCACCATGGAACGCCGTTCGGCACCCAGGTAAATCTTGTCTTTGGCGCGTTCGAAGTCGTCCATGTCGACCAAGCGCTTGTTGCTCCGCGCAGCAAAAAGCGCTGCTTCGTTTACAAGATTCGCCAAATCGGCACCCGACATGCCCGGCGTACCGCGAGCCAGGGTATTCGCATTCACATCGGGGTTCATCGGCACCTTGCGCATGTGCACGAGCAGAATCTGTTCACGGCCGCGAATATCCGGCAGCGGCACAACGACCTGACGGTCGAAACGGCCGGGGCGCAGTAGCGCCGGATCGAGCACGTCGGGACGGTTGGTCGCGGCGATGACGATCACGCCAGCTGTGCCTTCGAAGCCATCCATCTCGACGAGCAACTGATTGAGCGTCTGCTCGCGTTCATCGTTGCCGCCGCCCAGGCCGGCGCCACGTTGTCGGCCCACTGCGTCGATTTCGTCGATGAACACGATACAAGGCGCGTGCTTCTTCGCTTGCTCGAACATGTCGCGCACGCGCGCGGCACCGACGCCGACAAACATTTCGACGAAGTCCGACCCGGAAATCGAGAAGAAAGGCACCTTCGCTTCACCGGCGATCGCACGCGCGAGCAAGGTCTTACCCGTGCCCGGCGAGCCGACCATCAATACGCCTTTCGGAATGCGGCCACCCAGCTTTTGAAACTTGGTCGGGTCGCGCAGGAAGTCCACTAATTCGGCGACGTCCTCTTTTGCTTCGTCGCAGCCCGCGACATCGGCGAATGTGACCGTATTGTTGGACTCATCCAACATGCGCGCGCGCGATTTGCCGAAAGAGAAGGCGCCGCCGCGTCCGCCGCCTTGCATTTGACGCATGAAGAAAATCCACACGCCGATGAGCAGGAGCATCGGGAACCAGGAGATGAAGATGTTCATCAGCATGGATTGCTGCTCGGGTTCGCGTGCCTCGATCTTGACGCCCGCTTTGAGCAAATCGCCGATCAAACCCTTATCGTCCGGCGAATAAGTCGTGATGTCGCGACCATCCGTCGTTTTGGCCTTAAGCCGGTTACCCTCGATCAACACGCTGTTGATTCGGTTCGCCTGCACCTCTTCGATGAATTGCGAATAGGGAATCGGCGGCTGGTTGGCCCCGCGATTAGTGATCTGTTGAAACACGGTCATCAGCACGAGGCCGATCACCAGCCAAATCACCAGGTTCTTGATCAAACTGTTCAATTCCGCTCCTTGCAGGGCTGTGGCAGCGTGCCGGGGCCCATTTTACGCTGAAAGAAAATCCTCTAGGACCAAGGACGAGGATTAAATCCGGTTAATTCAAGTGTTCCGACGCAAGCGCCGCGCCAACAGATACATCTCGCTTGAGCGCCCGCGCGACGCTTCGGGTTTGCGGGAGACAACGCTCTCGAACTCGGACCGTATCACGCGCAAAAGTTCCTCAAATCCGGCACCTTGGAACACTTTCACGACAAATGACCCTTCAGGTTGCAAGTGATTGACCGCGAATTCGAGGGCCAACTCGGACAGGTGAATGCTGCGCGCCTGATCCGACATGCCGATACCCGAGATATTGGGCGACATATCGGAAATAACAACATCGACTTTCGCGCCCGCGAGTTCTTTTTCCACGGATTTCAGTGTTTCTTCCTCGCTGAAGTCGCCCTGCAAAAATGTGACGCCGGGAAGCGGCGCCATTTCCAGTAGATCGAGTGCGATGACCCGCCCTTTCGGTCCGACTTTCGTCGCGGCCACTTGCGCCCAGCCCCCCGGCGTTGCGCCCAAATCCACGACAATCTGGCCGGGACGGAACAGCCGGTCCTTCGCATCGATTTCTATAATCTTGAATGCAGCGCGCGAGCGATAGCCTTCGGCCTTCGCGCGCTGCACGTAGGTATCGTTGACATGCTCGCGCATCCACGCCTTACTTGTTTTGCTCCGTGCCATCTGTTCAAATCCTGGAAACGGCGATTCGCCGGTGTTGCGGGTTTCACCTGCTAGAATACGGGCTGAAACGGGCGCCAGCCTTTTCTGCTAAAAAATTGCAAAGAACCACCGCGGCGCGGCCTCTTTTGCCAACCGCATGAAATTAGCGGTCTTTCGTCCACCCGATAATAGTTGAATGAATAAAATTCTCAGCCCTGCCGAGCGGCGGGCGCTTAAGGCGCGTGCTCATCCGCTCAAACCTACTGTCATGATCGGCAACGACGGCTTGTCGGCGAGCGTCATGCAGGAAATCGACTCGACGCTCAAAGCGCACGAACTCATCAAAATCCGCGTCGATATGGAAGACTCGGACGAGCGTGAAGACATGCTCGGGATGATCTGCGCGAACACCGGCGCATCGGCCATCGACCACATCGGCAAAATCCTTGTCGTTTACCGCGAGCGCCCTCAATCGGCCAAACCGAGCGGACAAGCTCCCGGCCGCAAGAACAACGGCCAACGCGGCAGCAAACCCGGCGGGCAAAACGCGCAAGGCCAGGGTCAGGGCCAAGGCCAAGGCACGGCGGGCCAAGGTGCCGGCGGGCAAAGAAAATCCGGCAAAAAACCGGGCGGCGCAGTCTGGACCAAAGTCCGCCAGCAACGCCCCGGCAAACGCCGTTCGGGCGGTGGCAATCGGGGGCCTGGAAATCAGGGCAATTCCGATGGAGGGGGCGGTAGCGGCAACGGAGGCGGTAGCGGTAGCGGTAGCGGTAGCGGCGAAGCTTAATCGCTAGGAAACGGCCCTGCTTCCACACGTCTTCGATCGAATTTTCTCGCGAAGCTTAGGCCATTCAAAGAGACCGTTCGCGACCTTCAGTCTTCGCCTAATCGCGTCGATAGCCGGCCGGACCCGGCGGCCCATCTTCACTCGTACTGAACGTCCAGCACCTCGTATTCTTTGATGCCGCCGGGCGCTTGCACTTCGGCGACGTCTCCGGCGTATTTTCCGATGAGGGCGCGCGCAATCGGCGAACTGATGGAAATCTTCCCTTCCTTGATGTCCGCCTCGTCGTCGCCCACGATCTGGTAGACGACTTTCTCGCCGCCCTCCAGCTCCGACAAACTTACGGTAGCGCCGAACACACAACGACCGTCCGAATCAATGGTCTTCGGATCGATGATTTGCGCATTCGACAACTTGCCTTCCACTTCGACGATGCGGCCTTCGATAAAACTCTGACGCTCCTTGGCGGCATCATATTCGGCGTTCTCCGAAATATCGCCTTGCGCCCGCGCTTCGGCGATGGCCGTTATGACGGCCGGGCGATCGACGGTTTTCAGTTTTTGCAATTCGGCGCGCAGCTTCTCTGCGCCGTGGACGGTCAGGGGGACTTTATTCATCGCAATCTCTCAGTGAAGACGCTGGTGAAGGCTTTGTAAATCGTAAGGCACCGGCGACTGCATATGCCGCATGCCCGCGCAGGCCGCGCGCGCGCCTGCAATGGTCGTGTAATAAGTGACGCGCTGTTGAATGGCGGTCGTCCGAATCGAGCGCGAATCGTTGATCGCGGTGCGTCGTTCATCCACCGTGTTCACGATAAAGCTAATCTCGCCGTTCTTGATCGCATCCACGATATGCGGCCGGCCTTCGGTGAACTTGTTGATAATGGCGACGGTTAAGCCCGCTTCGGTCAGCACCGCGGCAGTCCCTCGTGTGGCAATCAAGCTGAAGCCAAGTTCCGCGAGTTCGCGCGCCACAAAGACGGCAGCCGGCTTGTCCGCGTTGCGAACACTGATGAAGGCCTTTCCGCCGGTAGGCAATTTCACACCTGCGGCGAGCTGCGATTTGACGAACGCTTCGCCGAAGCTGTTTCCGACACCCATCACCTCGCCCGTGGATTTCATTTCCGGACCCAGAATCGTGTCCACACCCGGGAACTTGTTGAACGGGAAAACCGCCTCTTTTACCGAGTAATAAGGCGGAATGATCTCGCGGATCGCGCCTTGGTCTTTGAGACTTCGGCCGGCCATGCAGCGCGCGGCGATCTTTGCCAGTTGCAAGCCGGTGGCTTTCGACACGAAAGGAACGGTGCGCGATGCGCGCGGGTTGACTTCGAGCACATAGACGACCGCTTTGTCGTTGTCCGCGTCCTGAATCGCGAATTGCACATTCATGAGTCCGACGACGTTCAAGGCCTTGGCCATCTTCACCGTCTGTGCGCGCAGCTCGTCCTGCAACGCTTTGGATAGCGAATAAGGAGGCAATGAGCAAGCGGAGTCGCCCGAATGCACGCCGGCCTGTTCGATATGCTGCATGATGCCGCCGATCAATACGTCTTTCCCGTCGCTCACCGCGTCGACATCGACTTCCATCGCGTTGTTGAGAAAACGGTCCAGCAAGACCGGCGAATCGTTGGAGACTTTCACGGCCTCGCGCATATAACGCTCGAGGTCTTTCTGCTCATGCACGATTTCCATGGCGCGCCCACCCAACACATAGCTGGGACGCACGACGAGCGGATAACCGATTTCCAGCGCGAGTCTCAAAGCGTCTTCTTCCGTGCGCGCCGTGCGATTGGGCGGCTGCTTGAGTTCAATACGGTTGAGCATTTGTTGGAAACGCTCGCGGTCCTCGGCAACGTCGATCATATCGGGTGTGGTCCCAATGATCGGCACGCCGTTCGCCTCCAGATCCCGCGCGAGCTTCAGCGGAGTCTGCCCCCCGTATTGCACAATGACGCCCAGCGGTTTTTCCACATGCACAATCTCGAGCACGTCTTCGAGCGTCAGCGGCTCGAAGTACAACCGGTCCGAAGTATCGTAGTCCGTGGAAAC
>DATEOW010000109.1:0-5328 GCA_035273665.1 Burkholderiales bacterium
GTTGAAGGGCGTGCGCGTCATCGCAATCAACGTGGTGAAGCTGCATACCGATAACATCGACCCACGACTTTATTTCGGACGGCTTGAGGCGTGGCAGAAACGTATGGAAGAAGCGGGCGCCGAAGAGTGGCGTGTCGTGAATGACCTTGATCGGCTCGACACAGTGCTTGCTCAACGATAGTGCGCATGTGAAAGGGGGGAGTAAGCGTGTGGCGATGACGGGTAGGCGCTACCTGTTGCGCTTTGTCCGCGCAGCACTGACAGTGATTGTCGAAGAATTCGGCATGTGATCGTCATAGAAACTCAGCGTGAACATGGTGATGTTTAGGAATGTTGCTTGCCACCTTTTTTGCGCTGTCTTTCAAACCTAAGGAGTTTCACCATGGCAATCACCGCTGATTCCCGTCACGGCCAACACGTGGAGCGCACAGGCTCCGTCCTCGATACCATCGCGATGTTGTTGATGATCGTCGGCGGCCTCAACTGGGGGCTCGTCGGTCTTTTCGAGTTCGACTTGGTGGCCGCGCTGTTTGGCGAAATGAGTACCCTATCGCGTATCGTGTACGTGCTAGTCGGCTTAGCCGCGCTGTACGGCATCGTGACCATGACCAAGCTGTTGCGGCGCAACGCTTAACGCGCTCTGACCAACAAGGGGCCCCTCGCGGGGCCTTTTGTTTTGCTCGCTCGCTTTCGCGGGATGACACGCTACCCGCCCCGAATACCTGCGGTAGATCGGAGCTTGCCGGCAGAGCGATGCGTAGGAACAGCGCCACATCGCTAGCCCGGATCTCATCAAGGTTGCCCCCTTAGCGCTTGCCCCTCAGAGCTTGCCCTTAGAGCTTGCCGCCTTAGACCTTACCCTCTCTTAGGTATGCCGCCAGCCCTAGGATTAAATCCCGTGGTGTTTTTTGCTTGGCGCGTGATAAGGTTTCGCCGTTGCGTTGCCCGCACCCGGCCGAACCGATCGACAATGCAGTCCGCCGCACAAATAAAACAAGCAGGCCAGACCCCCCCAGTCCTACACGCATTGCGCGTTGCGACCGAGCAAGCACATCGCCGTCTCGAAGCCCGGCATCTCTTGGGCAAGCATGACTTCAGCCGCGCTGATTACGAGAATATCCTTAGAGCATCTTACGGTTTTTATCTTCCACTCGAGCAGCGTCTGACTTCGTTCGCCGCCGAAATTCCTCACCTTCATTGGCACGATCGCCGGAAGCTGCCGTTGCTCTGGCGCGATCTGAACCACTTCGGCCACGACGCGGCGATTATCGAGCGCTTGCCGCGATGCGGGCGGTTGCCTGACATCGGATCGGAGACCGATGCACTCGGCTGTCTTTACGTCCTGGAGGGGGCGACCCTGGGAGGGCAGGTCCTGTTGAAGCGGGTCCGCCATCAATTGAATATCGACGCCGCCCGCGGCGCGGCGTTTTTTGCCGGATATGGAGAGCGAACCGGAGCGATGTGGCGCCGCTTTATCGATTGCCTTCACTTCGTCAAGCTGCCTGCGGACATCGCCCGTGCTTGTGCGAGCGCGCAATCCACATTCCAGACCTTCGAAATTTGGCTGGATCAGTGCGGCGCCTTAAGTCCTGATGAGGAAATGCATGACTGAAGTAAACCTTCTGAACTGCGACAACGAGCCGATCCACATCCCGGGTGCGATTCAGCCGCATGGATATCTGTTCGCATTGCGCGAGGGCGATCTGAGTGTGGCGCAGGTGAGCGCGAATGTGACCGCACTGCTGCGCCGATCTCCGGAGGAGATTCTCGATCAACCGGCTGCCTTATTCTTTGGATCGACCATCGAGGCGCGTTTAAGCGCTATGCCATTGACCGATCCGCCGACGACACAGGAGTTCGCTTTTCAGATCGGCGACGAGCGTCATCACGTTACGGCACATCGATACCGTGGCGCATTCATCCTTGAACTGGAGCCCGAGGTCGCACCGGAAGAAGGTTTGCAAGCGACGCTCGCCGCTGCCATTCGGAAACTGCGCGACGCGGGCAATCTTGCGGAAGTGATGGAAGTGGCGGTGCAAGAAGTGAAGCGGGTCACCGGGTTCGATCGCGTCATGGTCTATCGCTTCGAAGCGGGCGATCATGGTCATGTCGTCGCCGAAGCCAAGAAGGAGAGCCTCGACTCTTATCTCGATCTGCATTACCCGGCGTCCGATATTCCGCGACAGGCAAGAGATCTCTATCGGCTTAACCCGCTGCGGTTGATTCCGAAGGCCGATTACGAGCCTATCGAACTGATTCCTGCGCGGCATCCGGACACTGGCGGGCCACTCGATCTAAGTTTTGCAGTGTTGCGTAGCGTGTCGCCGATCCACCGTGAATATCTGCGGAACATGCGCGTGGGTGCGTCCATGAGCATGTCCTTGGTCGTTGAGAATCGGCTGTGGGGGTTGATCGCTTGTCTACATGAGGAACCGAAACTGGTTTCGCCGGCGTTACGTGATGCCTGCGAAACGATCGGTGCCTTGCTGGCGCTGCAGGTGAACGCTCTAACGGAGTTGGCATTCCGCACCGAGCGGCAAGAACGGCTTGCAATGGTGCGTTCGCTGGCGGAGGGAATGCGCGATGCAAAGGAGGTATTGGACGGGCTGGCGAGCCAGCCCAAGGCGCTGATGACACTCGTCGGCGCGTCTGGCGCCGCCGTGGTGCGCGAACGCATCGAGACGATTGGCGATTGTCCGCCGAGAGAACATTTGGAGGCGCTCGTCGCTTGGTTGTCGCAGCGGCTCGACGAGAGCGGGGTTTATCATACGAACCAACTTTCAAGCGTTTATCCGGACGCTTTTCCTTATCGTGCGCGGGTCTCGGGGGTGCTTGCGATTTCCTTGCCCAAGCCGACGCCTAATCTCGTGTTGTGGTTCAGGACCGAACGCATTCATACGGTGAAGTGGAGCGGCGACCCGAATAAACCGGTGGATGTGGAGCCCGGCATCTCCGGTCGCTTGCATCCTCGGCGGTCCTTCGAGCTTTGGAAGGAGCAGGTGGAAGGGCAGGCGGAGCATTGGACGCCTGTCGACTTGGAAGCCGCGCTCGATCTGCGACGCTTCGCCATTGAACTCGATCTGCATCGGCAGGTTTTGCGCGAACGCGCGGCAGTCAGTGCGCGCGATGATCTTGTAGCGGTTGTTTCCCACGATTTACGTAGCCCGCTTCAGGCCATTGTGCTGCAGGCCGCCATCCTCAAGCGTATGCTCGGCGACGTTACGGATGAAAAGTCGCGTCGGGTTGACCACGCCGTGGATCGATTGGAATCAGGCGCTCGCCGTATGACGACGCTGCTACAGGACTTGCTCGATCTGTCGAAAATTGAAGCAGGCCGCTTCGAGATCAATCGCCATCCGGAGAACGTCAATCTACTGATCGAGGAAGCGTGCAGCATTTTGCGCCCCCTCGCAGAAAGCAAGTCTATCGGGTTGTCATATACGGCACCGCAAGGCTTGTACGCCGATACCGATATCGAGCGGATCTTTCAAGTGCTTTCGAATCTCATCGGCAACGCCATCAAGTTCACACCGCAGGACGGAATCATCGACGTCGTCGCTTCGCGGCGAGACGAGGAAGTGCAATTTGAAGTGCGAGACAACGGGCCGGGCATTGATTCCACCGACATTCCGCACCTCTTCGATCGCTATTGGCAATCACGCAAGCAGAACGCAAAAGGCACCGGCTTGGGACTCTATATAGCGCGTGGCATCGTCCAGGCCAACGGTGGAAAGATCTGGGTCGAAAGCGAGTTGGGTCACGGTGCCCGGTTCTTTTTCACGGTTCCAGTTGCAGCCGCGCCCAGCGAAAGCGTCGATTCGCGCGAAGCTTAGAGCACCTCATTGATCAAATAGAAAACCTGTTCTTTCGTTCTCTGCCAGACCCCCCGTTTGCGCCATTCTTCCAATTTCACTTCGACGCAATCGGCCGCGTCGCGTTCGAAAATCTGTTCGAGCTGCTTGGCTAGTTCGCCATCAAGAAAGCCCACTGTGATTTCGTCATTGGTCTCGAAAGAGCGATCGTCGAAGTTGCTGGAGCCGATGGCGCACCAACAACTGTCTACGGTCATCACTTTCTGATGCAACAAGGCATGCGGGTATTCGAAAATGCGTACGCCGCACCTGAGCAATTTCTCGAAGTTACGGTGCGCCGCGTGTTGCACCATCGGGTTATCCGAGCCGCCCATGCTGGGCGTCATGATGCGGACATCGACGCCGCGCTTCACCGCTTCGCCGAAGGCATTGATGGCTTCCGGTTCGGGAATGAAGTAGGCATTCTGAATCCATAAACGCTCGCGCGCGATGCCGATGATGAGGTGATGCAAAATCTTCACTGCCGGCGCAGACCCTTCCGGCTTGGCGTAAGCGACATGGGCTTTTATATCGCCGGCGCGGTCCAATTGCGGGAAGAAACGGTCGCCGACGAAGAGTTCCCCAGTTTCCGCACCCCAATTCTCGCTAAAGGCCGATTGCACGGCGTGAACGATCGGGCCGCGCAACCGCACGCTGATATCGCGCGATTCACCGTTCGCCCACGCGTCGACGATGCAGTGACCGCCGACAAAGGCCACACGTCCATCGACGACGACGATCTTGCGATGATCTCGCTCGGCGAAAACGCCGATATTGCGGACATGGCGGTGATGGAACATGACGACTTTACAGCCGGCATCCTTCATTTGCTTTTCAACTTCCTTGCCGACTTTTTTCGAGCCGACCGCATCGAGTAGCACGCGTACCGTCAATCCGGCGCGAGCACGTTCGGCCAGCGCGTCTGCGATTCGGCGCCCGACCGCGCCGTCTTCCCAGAGAAAGGTTTCCAAATGAACAGAGTTTTGCGCGGCGCGTATTTCTCGCAGCACCGCTTCGAAAAAAGCGGCGTTCTCGATGATTTCGGCGGAGTTGCCTTCGATCGGCGAGTCGAGCGCCATGCCCGCGATCGAGGGAAACAAGTCTTTGAGCGGTTGATCCGCGTCGATTTGCAGGCAAGGGTCGCGATGTCGCTTAATCGACCACACCACAAGGGCCAATAAGACGAGAAACACGCCGATGATGGTGGCGAGGATAGCTGTTGAACTCATCAGGCTTGAACCCTTTCCGTCATGGCATCTGCCAAGAAGGGGCTAATGCAAGGGGAGTACCCGGGGCATCCATCCGGTTCTTTCGCACGCACCCTTAAACGCCCCATGGCGCGCTATATGGCCTGGTGCAATAGCGCGAAATCCCCAATGAAGTCGTGACCGTACGGCTGAAATAGAACGTTGCGATGGGTAGCGATCACGATTGCTTCGCCAGTTAAACGTCGATATTGTTTCAATTAGCGCCATGC
>DATEOW010000110.1:0-2695 GCA_035273665.1 Burkholderiales bacterium
CGCAGGCGTTTGGTGGATGGGGCTGGGGATTTCTTATGAAGCAAACGGCCAGAGCCGAGAAGCGGCGGACGCCTTCAGGCGCGCCTTGGCGACTTCCAGCTTGTCGGCGGAACTGTCGCAATTCGTCGAGCGCAAACTACAAACCCTGCGCTGATTCTTCTAAAAACAAAAAGCCCGCTGCCGCGGGCTTTTTTTGAAACTGTTTTCTCGAAACTAGGCGGCCAAAGCGTTCAACCGCGCGTCTCGGCTCGCTTTACTGCGCGCCATCGCGGCCAGCGTCGCGCGATTGGAGAAACTGCTCAGCAAGGGATCGTCCCAGCGATATGTGCGACGTAACAAGCCTGCCGCTTCCATGCGGCTGCTCACGAAAGGCATGAGAAGCTGCGCCACCGTGTCATTCATTGCCATCATCGCGCTGCCTTGCACTTCTTGTTTTACCTGGCAATTCGGAAAGAGATAGTTAACATCCGATTGTCCGCTCTGCGGCGTAATACTTTCGAGTTCGCTGAACGCGTCGAATATGCGGCCGAGCTGTGAAAAGAAGGCCCACTCTTCGGTTTGTTCGCCGAAGTCGAGACCGATCTCCTGAGGCACCAGAGAAAGCGCAAACATGGGGGCATCCAGCTTTGATGTTTCGATAGCCTATTTTCGTCACGACACGGGATCGGCACAGTTCGAAACGCGCTGTATTTACTGCCTCTTTCGCGCTCGGGTGAAGTAAGGGTTTTCCCTACGACGCCTTAGACATCCTTGAATTGCTCTTGGATCAGCAGCGCTTCCGGTTTGGCGCGAAGGAAGGCCTCCACCAGCGCCGGATCGAAATGCGTGCCCGCTTCCGCATGAAGAAAAGCAAATGCGTCCTCGGTGCTCCAGGCGCGCTTATAGGGGCGGTTTGAGGTGAGCGCATCGTAGACATCCGCAATCGCGACGATGCGGGCCGGCAGTGGGATATGGTCCCCCACGTAGCCGTACGGATAACCGCTGCCGTTCCACTTTTCATGGTGACTCAGAGCGATCAGAGCACCCATTCGCAAATACTTGGAAGGACTGTCTTTCAGGATCTCGTAACCGATGCTCGGATGTTTTTGCATCTCGCGGCGTTCGTGCTCATCGAGCTTGCCCGGCTTAAGCAAAATGCCATCGGGAATGCCGATTTTGCCGATATCGTGTAAAGGTGCGGCGAGTTCAATGGTCTCTGCCTCCTGCTCATTGAGGCCGATCGCTTCCGCGATCAACCGCGAATAGCGCGCCATGCGAATGACGTGGTTGCCGGTCTCTTCGTCGCGAAATTCTCCTGCGCGCGCCAAGCGGAATAGGGTTTCTTTTTCGCGCTGACGGACTTCCTGCGTCGCGTCGTACACCATACCTTCGAGCAGCCGCCCCTTGTCCTGCAAAGTCAGTTGCTGACGCCGCAGCATCAATAGATTCCGGCAGCGCGCCATGCATTCACGTGGGTCGATCGGTTTAATCAGGAAATCGCTGATGCCCGCATCGAGCGCGGCGTAGCGCACTTTTCTTTCGTCGTGTGCAGTGACCATGACCACCGGCACATGCGTGTATTCCGGCATCGCGCGCAACCGGCCGACGAATTCGATTCCGTCCATTTCGGGCATGCGGTAGTCGACTAGAACCAGATCCGCCTTACATTTGGCGGCCCAGTCGAGGCCGTTGACGGGATTGTCGAAGGGCACTACCGAAATGCCATCTTCGATGCCGCGGATAATTTGTTCGAGGATGGCACGGCTCGTGGATTGATCATCCACCACCAAAACGGTGTTCTGGATCGACGGCACGGCGCGAATGCGGCTGTGCGCAGATTTGAAATTGGGACGCATCTACGCAGCCTAGCGTCCCGCTCTCCCACAGTCCAGCCGCCGAAGGCGCGCGGCGAGAGCATTTACACACGCTCGTGCAAGCGGGTGGCTCAGCTCCTCAACAACCCGTTGAAGGCGACTTCCACACCGAGCGCACGTAAGCCGGTTTGCTTGCCGCCGAGACCTTGGTAGTCCCACTCGTATACGGCCCAAGAGAGCGGGCTGACGCAATCCTTCGGGGACCGCCAAGTCACGAAGTCGGAACCGCGATAGATCAGCACCACGAGCGCCGACAACAAGCCGATCATTAAAAAGATGGGGAAGACCGCCAAGAATAAGAAAGCCGCGAAGGCCATCATCACCCAGGCATAGCATCTATCTTCAGCAATATGGACGGTGTACATGAATGTGCTCCTGAGTATTGAAAACTGAGCTGTCTCATGCAGGCGACGTGCCGAGAAGCGAATAACTGCTCAGCTTTCAATGAGCTAAAGGAGTTTCGCGAGATTTCACTTTATCGTGCGAAGCGGCGTTCGCCAAAAAAGAAAGCCGCCTTGAAGGCGGCTTTCTCACTCCCTGGCGCGCAAGTGCGCGATTTACTCCCCCCAGCGATCCTTAGTTGGTCGCCACGGCCAGCAGCGGCGGCTGCGCGCGACGTTCTTGGAATTTTCCATAGGTGCATTCGTCTTCAATGCCGCCGTTCGCGTCCATCAAGCAGACGCGGCTCGGCCGTGCATCCTGTGCCCAGACATGTGCATATTCAAGCGCGCAATAACGATCGGCGAAAACCTGGTTGGCTTCGCTACCTTGGAGCCTCACGCTCCAACCGCCAACGGGTAAAGGTGAAACGAGAATGATGGGATCGTGCATAGCCGCGTTTT
>DATEOW010000111.1:0-2198 GCA_035273665.1 Burkholderiales bacterium
CGATAGCAAAGCGCTGTTTACTTCGAAAGATGGGTTCTCCGTCGTTGCTCCAATGAACGTGAACAAACCCTGCTCAACAAAAGGGAGAAAAGCATCCTGCTGCGCCTTGTTAAATCGGTGCACCTCATCGACAAACAGAATAGTCGGACGGCCGTTTGCAGCAAGAATGTCCTTGGCGTGCTGAACCGCTTCGCGTATTTCTTTCACGCCGGAGAATACGGCTGACAGCGAAATGAATTCCGCATCGAATGAAGCGGCCATTAGACGAGCGAGCGTAGTCTTCCCCACGCCGGGCGGTCCCCAGAGAATCATCGAATGCGGTTTGCCCGATTCAAATGCAAGCCTTAAGGGTTTGCCGGGACCGAGGAGATGGCGCTGACCGACGACATCGTCGAGCTTCTGGGGCCGCATGGTCTCGGCGAGCGGCACATGGGCAGATTGAATGTCGCTGGTAGCTTCTTGCGATGGAGGCGGCGCGCCGCCGAAAAGATCGTTCGCCGGGCGCTTATTTGTCGCCAATGACATCGGCCCCTTTTGGCGGGGTGAATTTGAACTGCTCCGTCTCCAGACGGGCGTTACGCTGTAGATCGAAAAGACGCAAGGTTGTGAATTGCCCGAAGGCGTCCGCGAGCTCCATGCGTTCCAGCCCAGCCGGACCGAAGCCCATGCGAATTGTTTCGAAATTGCTTTCCTTATTTTTCGGTGTCGCGAGCACCCATTCGAGCCCGTCGCGCGCGCCTTCGTCTTTCAACGTAAAGGCGTTCATCGCGTCCTTGCTGCCTGCAAGCAATGCTGCGGGGGTGGAGCCCAGGGCCTGATCAAGTTTACGCACCGTAACTTGATTGAGGTCTTCGTCATAGACCCACACTTTCGCACCGTCGCCGACGATGAGTTGCGCGTAGGGTTTGACGTAGGTCCAGCGAAACTTTCCTGGGCGTGAAAATGCGAGCGTGCCCTGCGACTGTTGAATGACTTTGCCACCCTTGTCCGTGATCTTCTGCTCGAAGCTGCCTTTTGCCGATTGCGTCGAGTTCATAAATTGGTTGAGCGCATCGATACTGTTAGCGAATGCGCCAATGGAGTAAACAACGCCGCCCAAAAAAGCTAGGGCGCTCAACCAATAGAACCCTGAGCGTCTCGTTTCGATGACTCGGGTAACAAATCGTTTCTGCATTTCAACCTTCCGCTCGGGAGGGAACCAGGACTTCGCGATTACCGTTGCTTTGCATCGGCGACACGAGACCCGCCTGTTCCATTTGTTCGATCAGCCGCGCTGCGCGGTTATAACCAATGCGCAAATGCCGCTGGACCAGCGAAATCGAGGGGCGCCGCGTTCGCAGCACAATTTCGACCGCCTGGTCATATAACGGATCAGCTTCGCCAACGGCTGACTCGCCGCCGCTACTTAAATCGAGACTGCCGCCGCTCGCAGCATTATCAGCAGCTTCCAGCAGACCTTCGATGTAGTCCGGCTGGCCCTGCTGTTTCAGCCAATCCACCACTTGATGTACTTCATGGTCTGCAACGAACGCGCCGTGCACGCGTTGCGGCAGCCCGCTGCCAGGCGGCAAATACAACATGTCGCCCTGGCCGAGCAAAGCTTCGGCGCCCATCTGGTCCAAAATGGTGCGCGAATCGATTTTGGAAGACACCTGGAATGCGATACGTGTCGGAATATTCGCTTTGATTAAACCGGTGATCACGTCCACAGACGGACGCTGCGTCGCAAGAATCAAATGAATACCGGCGGCGCGCGCCTTCTGCGCCAGACGCGCAATGAGTTCTTCTACTTTCTTGCCCACCACCATCATCATATCGGCCAGCTCGTCGATCACCACGACGATATGCGGCAGCTTCTCGAGGGGCACCGGATTGTCTGCTGTGAGTGTGCTGGGATCGTGGAGCGTTTCGCCGCGCTTTTCGGCTTCCACCACTTTGGCATTGAAGCCCGATAGATTACGTACGCCCAGCCAGGACATCAGCTTGTAGCGCCGCTCCATTTCTCCGACGGACCACATCAGCGCACCGGCGGCCTGCCTCATATCGGTGACCACGGGAGCCAAGAGATGCGGAATGTCCTGGTACACGGACAGCTCCAGCATTTTCGGATCGACCATGATGAGCCGAACTTCTTTCGGTTCCGCCTTGTAAAGTAGCGAAAGGATCATGGCGTTGATCGCCACCGACTTCCCGGAGCC
>DATEOW010000112.1:0-6589 GCA_035273665.1 Burkholderiales bacterium
GACGCCGCTTCGCCGCTTTCCGCGCGCAGCATCATGAAGTCATAGCCGGCGCGCAGACGCGGGTGCTCCAGCAAGCTGAAAGGCCGGCGTCCGGATCGCTGCTCCAGGCGGGGTTGCAGCGACCAAATTTCTTTCATGGTCGTGGTCAGCCGGCGTGGAATCGCAAGCTTGTCCGTTTGTTTGTCGAGTACTTCGTCCATGGCCTCGTACAAGGCGGGTGTCGCGCGCTCACCGGCCGCTTGCTTGCTCTTCCAAGCGGCCAGCACCTCGTGCCACAGCAGTGCAGCGAAGAGGAAGGCAGGCGAGACCGGGCGGTCCTCGCGGATACGCTTATCGGTTTGCGCCAGCGCGAGATTGACAAATTTTTCGCCCAGCGGCTGTTCGACGATGACGTCGAGCAAGGGCAGCACGCCATGATGCAGGCCTTCACCGCGCAAACGTTGCAGGCACTTGCTCGCATGGCCGGAGAGCAGCAGCTTGAGCATTTCGTCGAACACGCGCGCGGCCGGAACATTGTCGAGCAGTACGGCCTGTTCCTTGATCGGCTCGCGCGTTTTCGCGTCGATTTGGAAATCCAACTTCGCGGCGAGGCGCACGGCACGCAACATTCGAACCGGATCCTCGCGATAGCGCGCGCGCGGGTCGCCGATGATGCGCAAGGTGCGTTTTTTGAGGTCGCGTACCCCATTGTGATAGTCGAGCACCGTCTCTGTGGACGGGTCGTAGTACAGCGCGTTAACGGTGAAGTCGCGCCGCTCCGCATCCTGCACGCGGTTGCCATAAACATTGTCGCGAAGCACGCGGCCGTGCTCGTCGGTTTGTGCCGTGCTATCGCCCGCGCGGAAGGTAGAGACTTCGACGACCTCGTCATTGAACATGGCGTGCACGAGCTTGAATCTGCGGCCAATGACGCGGGATCTGCGGATGAGCCGATGCACTTCTTCCGGATGCGCGTCGGTCGCCACATCGAAATCTTTGGGGGTGAGGCCAAGCATCAGATCGCGAACCGCGCCGCCCACTACATAAGCGGCGAAGCCGTGCGATTGCAGAACCTCGCAGACCTTGCGCGCGCCGTAGCTCACGCTGTCGCGGTCGACACCGTGATCTTCGATGGGGAAAGTGGCCGGTTCGTCCTCGTTGAAGCGGAGAACGCGGCGGATGAATTTTTTAATCAAGCCGGAATGAAATGCATACGGTTGCCTGCGTCAGGCGTTTCCAGGCGGCAACCGTACAAGGCCTCGATATTTCGTACAGTCATTACTTCGTTCACGGGGCCGTGCAGGAAGCGGCCCGAATCATACAACAAAAGGGCTTCGTCACAGGCCTTTGCCGCCCACAGGGGCTCATGCAAGGACATGACTACCGCGCGGCCCGCCCGCGATAGCCCCACAAAAAGTTTCATCACCAGCGCTTGATGGCCCAGATCCAGGTGCGTCAACGGCTCGTCGAGAAGATATATCTGCGGGTCCTGCACCAGCAATTGTGCGATGCGCGCGCGTTGTCGTTCGCCGCCCGAGAGACTGCGGTAAGACTGCGCCTGATGGTCGATTAAATCCAACGCTGCGAGGGCGCGGACCGCGAGCACGCGGGCTTCTTCTCCCACCCCCGCAATCGGCGCCGCGTAGGGCAGGCGCCCGAGGCTCACATAGTCCAAAACGGAGCCCCAGTAGCTGTCTTGTTCGTCCTGCAGCAATAAGCCAATTAGCCGTGCGCGTTCCCGCGGTGGCGGCAGCGCAATGCCGTCGAGCATAACCGCGCCGCCGTCGATTGCCCGGAGGCCGGCAAATGCGAGTAGAAGGCTGCTCTTGCCGGCGCCGTTGCGTCCGAGCAGCGCGGCGCACGTACCTTGCTTAAGCTCGAAGTCGAGCTGTTCGACGAGCGTACGACCAGGAACCTTCAGGGCGAGTTGTCGCGCGCTCAGCATCAGCGCGTTCTCGCCAGCAACAGCAACAGGATCGGCACCCCCAGCAAGGCGGTCATCACGCCGACGGGGAACTCAAGCGGCGCGGCCATGCTGCGGGACGCCGTATCCGCGAGCACCAGTAGTACCCCCCCTCCAGCCGCCGATAGGGGTAAGAGCAGACGATGTTCATTGATTCCGGCAAGCCGCAACAAATGTGGGACGACCAAACCGACGAAACCAATGGCGCCAGCCAGCATCACGGCGGCGACTGTCGCTACGGTTGCCGCCGCAAAAGCGAGGAATTGTGTGCGGCGTACGGGCATTCCCAAGGAGGCGGCCTTCAATTCGCCCAAAACCATCGCATCGAGAGCGTTCGCCAAGCTTTGTGCGAGCGTGAGTACCAAAACGAAAACAATCCAGGCCGGCCAGGCATTGTCTGCGGTTGAAAGATCGCCCATCAACCAGAACAACATGCCGTGTAATTCACCGCTTGGCGCGAGAGACAAAATCAAGGCAACAAGCGCACCGCAAGCAGCGCCGATTGCCACACCGCTCAATATCACGCGATGCACTTGCCAACCGCCAGGTCCACACGAGAACAACAGTAGCGCCAGTCCGGCAGCGCTCGCGCCCAGCAAGGAGAGACCATGGGTCGCCACAGTCGACATGCCCAGTAACATGCCACTCAACGCGCCGACTGAAGCGCCCCCGGAAACGCCCAGGAGATAAGGATCGGCCAATGGGTTACGCAGCAGCGCTTGCAGTAAAGCGCCCGCAAGTGCGAGCAGGCCCCCGCAGGCGAATGCAGCGATCGCACGGGGCAGGCGCAACTGCAAAAGAATATCGCGCATGGTGTCGGGCGCTTGGCCCTGCAGTAGTTGAGACCATTCCTGCGCTGAAAACGACACAGAGCCGAAATAAACAGCCGCAGCGAACGAGAGCGGGATAAGTAATAGGATTCCAACGGCTGGGCGCGCGGCCCTCATTGGAGCGAAATAATGGGCCAACCACGGTCGACGGCGATACCTCGCAAAGTGTCATCCGGATCTACGGCGACAGGGTCTGTCACCCGTTCCAGCAAGGGCAAGTCGTTGAGCGAATCGCTATAGAACCAGCTTTTTTCGAAGGCCGACAATGGCGTGCCGTAATCGTTGAGCCAGGCGTTGAGCCGGGTGATTTTGCCTTCGCGGAAACTGGGGATGCCCTGAGTTCGTCCCGTGAACTTGCCATCGATCACTTCCGGTTCGGTCGCGATGAGATGCGGAATATTCAACTCGCGCGCGATGGGTGTGGTAACGAAGGAGTTAGTCGCCGTGATGATGACGCACAGATGGTCAGCGGCCAGATGGTCCGCGACCAGCTTGCGCGCTGCGTCGGTCATCATGGGGCGGATTTTCGTCGCCATGAACTGCGCGTGCCAAGCGTCGAGCTGCGCACGTGGATATTGCGACAAGGGCCGCAATTGAAAAGCGAGGAATTCGTGGATGTTCAACGTGCCGGCCTTATACGCGGCGTAGAACGCGTCGTTGGCTTCTTCATAAACCGCGCCATCGAGTACGCCTTGCTCAATGAGAAATTGCGCCCATGCGTAGTCGCTGTCGCCGCTGAGTAAGGTGTTATCGAGATCGAAAAGACAAAGCTTCATTTTTCCAGACTTTCCAGCGCTTGGCGTACCAGCGGCAGCGTAACAGGCCGTTTGGCGACAAGCGAATATTGATCGATGGCGTCCAATACCAACATCTGGGTGGGCATGTCACGACGCAAATGCGTGAGTACATAGTTGAGTACATCGTCGCCAAGACGTAAACCCCGCTGCTGTGCATGTGCACGCAAGGCTTCGCGCTTTTCCACGTCGGAAAGCGCGTGCAGTTGAAAAACGAGCCCGGACCCGATGCGAGTGCGCAAGTCTTCTCGTACTTTCAATTCGAGCGGCGCCGTATCGCCCGCGATCAAGATGGGAAGGCCTTGCGTGCGCGCGTCGTTGAACGCGTTGAACAAAGCGATCTGTTGTGGCGCATCGAGATGATGCACATCATCAGCGATCAAAGCGGGGAGGGCGTCGCCGGTCGCGCGCAACAAATGCGTTTTGCCGCAACCTCTTTCGCCATAGAGATAGACGACCCGCTCCATTTGCGTTTGGTTAATCAGCGCTCGCAACGCAGCGAGTGCTGTCCCGTTACGTCCGACGACGAAATTGTCCAGGCTGGGCGCAGGGGTTGCGCTCAGTGCAAGAACGAGTTGTTTCATTCCGCGGGTCGGTTGTAGAAGGGGCTCGCTAGATAGCGACGCCGCAGTTTTCGCAACCCTACGAGCAAAACAGCGCTGGCAGGCAGCGCGATGAGCATTCCCGTAAAGCCGAAAAGTTGGCCGAAGGCCAGGAGCGCGAAAATGACCGCTACGGGATGCAAACCGATGGCGTTGCCGACAAGCCTTGGGGTAATAAAATTGCCTTCGATGGCTTGGCCGAGTAGGAAGACCCCCCATACCCAGAAGATCCGGGTGATCTCGTCGAACTGCATGAATGCCGACAAAGTCGCCAACACGAAACCGACGGTCGCGCCGACAAAAGGAATAAAAGTCAGTAAACCCGTGACGACGCCGATCGGCAAAAAGAAATCCAGTCCAGTCGCCCAGAGGGCCAAGGTGTAGTACAGACTCATAACCATGAGCACCAGTACCTGGCCGTGCAGATATTGCCCGAGCGCATGATTGGCTTCGCGGAAAAACCCGACGACGTTGAGGTGCCAGCCGCGCGGAATGAGCTGATCGAAACGGGCGATGAAGCTATGCCAGTCGCGCAACAAAAAGAACATTACCACCGGCACCAGCACCAGATTGGCAACAAGCCCCAGGAGGCCCAGTCCTCCCATGCGCAAAGTGGCGAGCGCCTTGCCGGCAAGATCCTCGTTGCCCTGTAATGCGTCCGTAATGGCGGCCGTCACGCTTTCGCCGTCCAGTTGAATATCCGTGCCAAGACGAGCATTGACCCAAGGCGCGACCGTGCGGTTCAGGCTATCGAGCCAACCCGGAACTGATTTCGCGAGCGTGATGCCTTCCCGAATAAACAAGGGCAAGATCACCAGTAAAAGAACGATGAAAATCGTCGCCACCAGGAGAATGACCAATACGACGGCGAAAGGCCGCGGCATGCGTCGCGACATCTTGTCGACGAGCGGCAGGCAGATATAGGCCAGGACTGCCGCCATGAGAAAGGGCGCCAAAACCGGGCTGAGGTAATACAGCAGCAAGAGGAAGGCGAGGCCGACCGCAAACCACCACCATTTCTGTCTATCTTCTGCACTGCCGAGTGTGGGCACGAAAATCCTTTTTGCGATGACCTACGGTGCGATGACGGGGAAAGCCGCTAAAATACGGCCCTGCATGAAACTGCGTAACTGTAACGGCAAGCCGGGGCACTCTCAACTTCTCCGGTTTTTCAACCCGTAAGCGATCAGAGGCCTCTTGAGCATTCCCAATTCCCCCCTTTCTTACCGTGACGCCGGTGTCGATATCGATGCGGGCGATGCGCTGGTCGAAGCCATCAAGCCATTCGCCAAACGAACCATGCGGCCCGAAGTGATGGGCGGCTTGGGCGGCTTCGGCGCATTGTTCGAGTTGTCGAAGAAATACAAAGAGCCGGTCCTCGTCTCCAGCACCGACGGGGTGGGTACCAAACTTCGGCTTGGCTTCATGCTCAATCGCCATGACACCGTCGGAATCGATCTGGTGGCGATGAGTGTCAACGACGTATTGGTGCAGGGGGCGGAACCCTTGTTCTTTCTCGACTACTTTGCCTGCGGCAAACTGGAAGTGCCCATTGCTGCAGATGTGGTCAAGGGCGTCGCCTTAGGTTGCGAACAAGCCGGTTGCGCCTTGATCGGCGGCGAGACAGCCGAAATGCCCGGCATGTATCCGGAAGGCGAATACGATCTCGCGGGCTTTTGCGTAGGCGTGGTGGAAAAGGCCGACATCATTACCGGCCAGGATATCAAAGTAGGCGATGCTGTCATCGGTCTTGCGTCGAGCGGCCCGCACTCGAACGGCTATTCGCTCGTGCGAAAGATTGTCGAACGCGCGAATCCCGATCTAAACGCCGACTTCGACGGCCGTAGTCTGGCCGATGCGTTGCTCGCGCCGACCCGCATCTACGTAAAGCCTCTATTGGCATTGATGAAACAGGTCAAAGTCAAAGGTCTTGCCCATATCACCGGCGGCGGTATCACCGAGAATGTGCCTCGTGTGTTGCCCGAAGCCGTCTATGCGGCAATCTTCGCCGTTTCCTGGCCGCGGCCGAAAATCTTCGACTGGTTGCAGGAACATGGTGGCGTTACCGACGCCGAGATGCACCGCGTCTTCAATTGCGGTATCGGTATGGTGCTGGTCGTAAGCCAGGATGACGCCGAGCGCAGCATGCAGATCCTCAAGGCGCAAGGCGAGACTTGTTATCGCATCGGCTCCATCGAGCCGCGTAAAGAAGGCATCGCAGCAACAGTCGTTTACTGAGCCGTCACTAACGTAGCGCCAGAAACCCGCTTTCAACGCGGGCGTATACTTCCTGCGCCGTTATCGGCGTCTGCGGAAAGCGGGGGGCGCTATGAGTCCGCAAAAAAGACTACAAGCCGCGCGAGAGGCCACGCAGCAAGGCCGCTATGACGAGGCATTGCAGGAATTCATCTGGTTTCACGA
>DATEOW010000113.1:0-3182 GCA_035273665.1 Burkholderiales bacterium
TCGCCGTGAAGAGGTCGCCGATGCCGAGGTGCGCCTTGCGCGCCTAAACAAGCGGCCCGACTGGACGGTGGAACTCATGTACGGCCAACGCGGGCAGGATTACTCCGACATGGTGTCGGTGAACGTTGCGATTCCGCTTCAATGGAATAGCCGTGACCGGCAAGACCGAGAACTTGCGGCGAAGCTCGCGATGCTGGATGAAGCGCGCGCGCAGCGTCTTGAGGCCGAGCGAGCGCATGTCGCCGAGGTGCAAGCCTTGTTGGACGCCTGGGAGAGTGGGCAAGCGCGCCTCGTACGCTATCGTGAATCGATCCGTCCTCTGGATGCGCAGCGCATCCAAGCAGCGCTCGCCGCATTTCGAAGCGGACAAGGCTCTCTCAGCCAACTGATGCAAGCGCGGCGCGCAGCCGTACAAACAGAGTTAGAGCAACTGGAGCTTGAGCGTGATACGGCCACGTCCTGGGCGCAGTTGCGCTACTTGGATCTGGATGGTGTGGCGCGGGGCCCAGTAACGAACAGCGGTGTCGAGGCACAACAATGAAAACCAAGCATCTCGTAGTAAGCGTTCTGACAATAGTGTTTCTAGGGTTCTCCGGCGTCGGGCTCTATCGATTAGGGCTGAATCAAGGACAGGAACAAGCGATCGGCGGGAGCATTTCGCATGACGGCGATGCTCCGTCGAACGCTGGCGATGTCGATTCTAAAACGGGCAAGAAAGTGCTCTATTGGCACGATCCCATGGTGCCTAGTCAAAAATTTGATCAACCCGGAAAATCGCCGTTCATGGATATGCAACTCGTACCGGTGTACGAAGGCGGCGCCGGAGAAGGTTCTGGTGTTCAAATCGACCCGCGCGTGCAGCAGAACCTCGGCATCCGTACCGCCGAAGTAACGCGAGACAGCATGATCCCCAACGTGCAAGTCACTGGCGAAATCGCTTACAACGAGCGCGAACAGTCCATCGTGCAAGCGCGCGCCTCGGGCTTCGTCGAGCGGGTCCATGTGCGCGCGACCCTTGATCGCGTGCGCGCGGGCCAGGCTTTGGTGGATCTTTACGTCCCGGAATGGGTCGCGGCCCAGGAAGAATACTTGGCCGTGCGCCGCATGCAGGGCAAGGACCTCGGACCGATCGTGGACGCCGCCCAACAACGCATGCGTCAGGTCGGCATGAGCGAAGCGGTCATACGACACGTCGCGGCCTCTGGCACTGTGCAACCGCGTATCACGCTCGTGGCGCCGCGATCCGGCGTCGTTGACGAAATCGCAGTGCGCGAAGGGATGAGCGCACTGCCAGGACAAACGCTCTTTCGTATTAACAGTCTGGAAACGGTTTGGGCGATCGCCGAAATCCCCGAATCGCAAGCGGTACTCGTGCGTCCGGGTGCAACAGTACGGGCGGAAACTCCCGCGCTGCCTGGCCAGGCGTTCAAAGGACAAGTGCAAGCCCTCTTGCCTCAGGTGAACGCCACGACGCGGACGCTGCGCGCGCGGGTGGAACTCAAGAATCCGGATGCGGCGCTCGCCCCGGGAATGTTTGTACGTATTGCGCTTGGCGCAGCGTCTCGTGAAGTGCTCACAGTCCCCACCGAATCCCTCATCGTGACGGGGGAGCGCACCGTCGTCATGGCTGCGCTGGAAGGCGGCGGCTACCAGCCGGTGGAAGTGGAAGTCGGAACAGAGGTAGGCGGCAGAACCGAAATTAAACGCGGCCTTCAAGTCGGTGATCGTGTCGTGGTGTCAGGGCAATTTCTGATCGACTCCGAAGCTAGCCTTCGTGGCACGGCAGCGCGCATGTTGAATGACACGCAAAGAAAACCCGCGCCTGCGTCTGATGTGCGTCATAAGAGCGTGGGAAAGGTCGAAGCATTGAGCCCCAACGCCATCACGCTATCGCATGAAGCAGTGGCCTCCGTCCAATGGCCGGCGATGACCATGGAGTTCGGGCTCAAAGCCGATACATCGACCGTAAAAGTCGGCGATCGCGTGCAGTTCGAATTCGTGATGCCCAGTGACGGCGTGCCAACTGTCGTTGCGATCAAGCCTGCGGGCGGAGGCGCACGATGATCGCAAATGTCATCCGCTGGTCCATCGCTAACCGCTTTTTCGTGTTGCTGGCTACAGGCGTTATCACAGCTTGGGGGAGTTGGGCGATGGTTCGGACGCCGGTCGATGCGCTGCCGGACCTCTCCGATGTACAGGTCATCATTCGCACGACCTACCCGGGGCAGGCGCCGCAGATTGTCGAGAACCAGGTCACGTACCCGCTCACGACGACGATGTTATCAGTGCCCGGTGCGAAGACCGTGCGCGGCTTCTCCTTCTTTGGCGATTCCTTCGTGTACGTCTTGTTTGAAGATGGGACCGATCTCTACTGGGCACGCTCAAGGGTGCTGGAATATCTCAACCAAGTGCAATCGCGCCTACCTGCCACGGCGAAAGCGGCCCTCGGACCGGATGCGACGGGCGTGGGCTGGATCTACGAGTACGCGTTGGTGGATCGCACCGGAAAGCACGACCTCGCGCAACTTCGCGCGTTGCAGGACTGGTTTCTCAAGTACGAATTGAAAGCGGTGAAGAACGTCGCTGAAGTCGCCTCGGTGGGCGGTATGGTGAAGCAGTATCAAGTCGTATTGAATCCTGATCGCTTGCGTGCCTATAACATCACGCATCGCAAAGTCATCGAAGCGATTCAAGCCGCCAATCAGGAAGCAGGCGGCTCGGTGATTGAAATGGGTGAGGCGGAGTACATGGTGCGCGCCTCAGGCTATCTGCAAAGCTTGGCCGACTTCCGTGCGGTTCCACTCGTCACGGCGGCTTCAGGCGTCTCCGTGCGCCTGGGCGATGTGGCAACCGTGCAGATCGGTCCGGAGATGCGCCGCGGCATTACGGAATTGAACGGTGAAGGCGAAGTGGCGGGCGGCATCATCGTAATGCGCTCGGGCAAGAACGCACTGGAAACGATTGAAGCCGTGAAGGCCAAGATCGAAAGCCTGCGGCCAAGCCTGCCCGAAGGCGTGGAGATCATCTCGGTCTATGACCGTTCGAGCTTGATCGAGCGGGCGATTTCAAACTTGCGCTTCAAGCTAATCGAAGAGTTCATCGTCGTCGCCCTTGTGTGTTTTGCGTTTCTCTTTCATTTACGGTCCTCGCTCGTGGCGATCATTTCACTGCCGCTTGGAATT
>DATEOW010000114.1:0-7753 GCA_035273665.1 Burkholderiales bacterium
TGGACGGAAATCCATGCTTTGCGCCGTGGTAGAGCTAGGGAGCGTGTCTGCATAAGACAGCTTCCAGGCGATCCCCAGCAGCAAAGCGATAAACACTACGCCAATCGCGGCCGCGCTATCTTTCATCGCCATAAGGATTCTCCGGTTACTTGGAATCAATGTAGCGCGTAATGCAAAAAGCGTGACCACTCTTCGGAAAAGGAACCGGCAATAAGACGCAAGGTCGGCATCGATGCCGGCGTCATATTTTCCACACCTTGGGGAAACTGCTGGGATTTCACGACGGAAGCTGGTTGCGGGGGCAGGATTTGAACCTACGACCTTCGGGTTATGAGCCCGACGAGCTGCCAGACTGCTCCACCCCGCGTCCGTCAGAAGACCGCGATTATGGCGGCCTCAGCCCCTTACTGTCAAACTTCGCACACACCCACTAGAACAGATCGAGCTGCGAGAGCCGTCCGGGGACACGGAACTTCGTTGTTTCCGCACTCATTCGTGTCCGATTCAACCCCAACCGCGTGCACGCCTTATCGAACCGCTGTTGTAAAAGTTGCGCGTAGTTGCCGACACCCCGTTGGCGGATGCTCCATTCGGAATCGTAATCTTTGCCGCCACGCATATCGCGCACTCTCGCCATGATGTGTTCTGCGCGTAGGGGGAAGTGCTCCTGCAACCAATCACGGAATAAACCCTTGAGTTCATGCGGCAAGCGAAGTAACACATAACCCGCGGAGTCCACTCCTGCCTCTGCCGCCGCTTCCAAGATTGCTTCCATATCGCAATCGTTCAGGAAAGGAATGATTGGCGCCGTCATGACACCACAGGGCACGCCGGCATCAGCGAGCGCCTTCAGGGCACGCAGACGACGATAAGGTGCGGCGGCACGCGGCTCGAGTTTGCGCGCCAATTCCGCGTCCAAGGAAGTGACAGACACAAAAACCCGCGCCAATCCTTCTTCAGCCATTGGTCCGAGAAGATCAAGGTCCCGCTCTACCAATGCCGATTTGGTGATGATTCCAATAGGCTGCTTGAACTCGGCAGCGACTTCCAAGAGGCTCCGGGTGATTTTAAGCTCCCGTTCGATCGGCTGATAAGGGTCGGTATTGGCGCCGATCACAATGGTTTCGCAGCGATAGCTCGGCTTCGACAGCTCCTGACGTAATAGCGCTGCGGCGTTGGTCTTCGCGAAAATTTTCGTTTCGAAATCCAGACCAGGCGACAAACCGAGATAGGAATGGCTGGGACGAGCAAAACAGTAAATGCAGCCGTGCTCGCATCCCTGGTAGGGGTTGATGGATTGATTGAAAGAAACGTCGGGCGACTCGTTCTGACTGATGATGCCCTTCGCTGCAATGCGCTTGATCTCCGTTTCTGGCGCATCTTCGTCCGGCTCCCAGTACGCATCCTCGTCGGTGACGCGACCGAGCTTTTCGAAACGTCCTTGCGGATTGCTCACCGCACCGCGGCCCTTCCAAACGATGGGTTGGGACATGCTCTCTCCAGCGATATACTGGATGAAAGTATAGTACTCTTGAATCCGCGTGGCTAGATGATACGGCGTGCTTTGAAGTCGGCCAGTTGTTCGTCGCTATACCCAAGGGCGGTCAACACCTCGTCCGTATGCTGTCCGAGCGCGGGACCTAGCGCCTCGAAGTCTCCCGGCGTAGCGGAAAGCTTGGGGACAACACCAGGCACTTTGATGGGCGTCCCGTCGGGCAATTTGCTTTGCCGGATCATCGCCCGCTCGAGGAACTGCGGGTCCTGCACGATATCGGCAATGCTGTAGATTTTGCCGTTCGGCACTTGCGCTTCATTCAGCACCGTAAGGACATACTCAGTGTCATGAGCCGCGGTCCATGCGCCAATGACACGATCGAGCTCGTCAGCATGTTTCGCTCGCCCCGCGTTATCGGCGAGGGAAGGATCTTCGGCCATATCCGCCCGCCCGATCGCCGTCATCAATCGTTTGAAGATACTGTCGCCGTTACCGCCAATCACGACATGGTGACCTTGCCGTGTGAGGTAGGTGTTGGAAGGCACAATGCCCGTCAGGTTTGTACCGGTACGTTCGCGCACCTCGCCGAACAAATCGTATTCGGGCAAGGTGCTTTCCATCATGTTGAACACCGCTTCGTAAAGCGCGACGTCCACGACCTGTCCTTTGCCGCCGTTCACGTTGCGGTGATGCAAGGCCATCATGACACCGGTGACCCCATGAAGCGACGCCAGCGCATCGCCTAGCGATAAATTTAATCGCACCGGTGGCCGATCCGGGAAACCGGTGACGTAACGCATACCGCCCATCGATTCACCCACCGCCCCAAATCCGGCTTGATCTTTATAGGGGCCGGTTTGGCCAAACCCGGAAAGCCGCAGCATGACGAGGCCTGGATTCTTTTTGCTCAGCGCTTCGTAGCCTAGGCCCCATTTCTCCAAAGTCCCGGGGCGAAAATTCTCGATGACCACATCGGCAGCGAGCGCCAGTTTACGTGCGATATCTTGCCCTTCCTGTGTACGCAAATTAGCGGTCACGGACCGCTTGTTGCGCGCGATCACATGCCACCACAAGGATGTGCCTTTGTGCAGTTTGCGCCAGGTACGCAATGGATCGCCGCCCTCACTTGTTGCCGTTGCAGGCGGTTCAATCTTGATGACGTCAGCGCCGAACTCGGCAAACATCTTCCCGGCGAAAGGACCGGCGATCAGCTGCCCGAGTTCGAGCACTTTCAATCCCGCCAGCGGCTTGTTCCTCTGCGCGCTCATGTTTGTCTGCGTTCGTAGAACGCCTGTGCGAGCGTTCCGAGGTCGACATATTCAAGCTCCCCGCCAACCGGGACCCCTCGCGCGATACGAGTGATTTTGATCCCCCGCTCGGCAAGCATCTCATGGATGTAATGTGCGGTCGCTTCACCTTCGTTGGTAAAGTTCGTCGCAAGCACCACTTCTTTCACCACGCCATCGGTCGCTCGCCGCAGCAAGGATTCCAGACCGATCTCTTTCGGGCCAATGCCGTCAAGCGGCGACAAACGACCCATCAGTACAAAATACAGCCCCTTGTATGCGAGCGTCTGTTCCATGACGGATTGATCTGCCGGCGTTTCCACCACGCACAGCAAGGAAGGATCGCGCTTATCCGAACTGCACAGGGCGCACACTTCGTCTTCAGTGAAGGTATTGCAACGTGAACAGCGGCGGATATTTTGCAGTGCTCGACCCAAAGAAAGCGCAAGCCTTTGGGCGCCGGGTTGATCGTATTGCAGCAGGTGATACGCCATACGTTGGGCCGATTTCGGCCCCACACCGGGCAGGCAGCGCAATGCCTCGATCAGATCCTCAAGGCTGTTGGCGCCCTTAGCCACTCAGAACGGAAGTTTCATGCCGGGAGGCAGGCCCATGCCGGCGGTGAAACCGCCCATTTTTTCCTGCGTGGTGCTTTCGATTTTACGTACCGCATCGTTCACGGCTGCGGCAACGAGATCTTCCAGCATTTCCTTGTCATCGCCAAGCAGTGAAGGGTCGATGGTCACACGCTTCACGTCGTGTTTGCCGGTCATCAGTACCTTCACCAGGCCGGCGCCCGATTGCCCTTCGATTTCCATGCTCGCAAGTTCTTCCTGCATCTTGCGCATGTTGTCCTGCATTTGCTGCGCCTGTTTCATCAGGCCGGCAAGTTGTCCCTTCATCATGATTGCGGTCCTTGTTGTACCGGTTGCACGGATTCGATCGTGGCATCGAGACTGTTCATCAGCTCTCGCACGAATGGATCATTGTTCATCTGCTGGTTCGCTTGCTGATGTCGCTCGCGCCGTTCGCCTTCTACGATCGCTGCAACATTTGCGCCGCCGGTCTGCCCCACGTTCAGATTGAGTTTGACCGGCTGACCCACGGCTTCCTGCAATGCCGCTTTCAGTTTCTCGACGCTAGCGGTCGAAGCGAGCGCCTGCGACTCCTTGGCGATGCGCAATGTGAACGTGTTCGCGTCACGCGAGACCAATTCGCTTCGCTCCGCAAGTTGCTTCGCCGCGCCCACAAGTTTCAGGCTGCGCACCAACGACGGCCAATCGCTCGTATCGGCACTGTCACGCGATGAAGCAGCCACCGGAGGCGGGTTGATTACGGCAACCGGGCCCTTGGGGATGGTGTTGCTTGTTTTTTCTGTTTCGCTACTGGGCGCGAAAGCGAGCATGCGCATTAGTGCCATCGTAAACCCGGCATATTCGTCCGGCGCCAGCGGCAAATCCTGCCTTCCATGAATGACGATTTGATAATAGAGCTGCACGCTCTGTGCGTCGAAAATCTGAGCCAGCGCGACAATCCGCTCGCGTTCAGGCGTGTCTTCCGGCAACGCGTCGGCGGTGAGCTGTGCAAGTGCAATACGATGCAAAATCGTACCCATATCCACCAGCGCGCTATCGAAAGCAACGGAACGCGATTCCATATCCGCTGCGATGTCGAACATGCGCTTCGCGTTATTTTCCGCCAGTGCGTCGAGTAGATTAAACAGATAGGCGGTATCCACCGTGCCGAGCATGGCGCGCACCGCGTCCTCGGACACCTCTCCCTGAGAATAGGCGATCGCCTGATCCAGCAAACTTAGCGCGTCGCGCATGCTGCCGTTGGCCCCTTGCGCGATCAGCCGCAGCGCGGCGGGTTCCCCGTTGACGCCCTCTTCAGCCATGATTCGCTGCAAGTGCCCCACGATTCCGCTTTGCGGCATCTGCTTCAGATTGAATTGCAGGCAGCGCGACAACACAGTGACCGGAATTTTCTGCGGATCGGTGGTCGCCAAAATAAACTTGATATGCTCAGGCGGCTCTTCCAGCGTCTTCAACATGGAATTGAACGCGGCATTGGAGAGCATATGGACTTCGTCGATAACATACACCTTGAAGCGCCCGCGCGTGGGCGCATAAACGGCGTTCTCAAGCAATTGGCGCATTTCGTCCACCTTGGTATTGGTGGCAGCATCCACTTCGAGCAAGTCGATAAAACGGCCCGCATCGATTTCGGTGCACGCGGAGCAGACACCACACGGTTTGGCGGTAATACCCGTTTCGCAATTCAGCGATTTCGCCAGAATGCGCGCGATCGTGGTCTTACCCACCCCTCGAGTGCCGGTGAACAAATAAGCATGGTGAAGCCGCTGCTGTTCGAGCGCGTGCGTCAACGCCTTGACGACATGCTCCTGCCCCACCAGCGTTTCAAAGCTGCGCGGCCTCCATTTACGGGCGAGAACTTGATAGGACATCGATATCGGAAGAATCCGTGTGCTAAGGTTTTCGTCGAGCTTTGACGATGAGGCTCTCGTGAATCGGTACAACTGAATCGGTACAACTCAGCTTCGGCTCCGCATTGCCCTCGGTCGCCTCGCGGGAACTCGCGATTCTCCGCAGCCTAGAAGCTGAGATGGCGAGCCTGTACCCGGCACTTGCGTAAATAGCTGTGGCTGCTTCCTTCCGGACCTGACCAGGTTCACTACGCCGCAATGCGGGGAGGCCCGCCGCGCGAATTTTAGCATGCACTAGTCAGTCGCCGGCTTCGTTGCGACCTCAATCGACTGCAGCGGTTTGAATTTTTCAGGCAAGACCCGGCCCATCCGAGCACGGTGCCCGACGTAATGGCTGAATTTCGCGCCGGAAATCGTGATTGTCTTTTCTTTGCCCTTGGACACACCGCGAATAAGCACTTCTTTTTCAGCGGTTACGACGGCGCCGACGATTTTTTCACCCTCCTCCACGCCCATCAGAATCAGTCCCCGTCCTCTGCTCATGTATTTCAGCTCGGCTAAATCGAACACCAGCATGCGCGATTGTTCGGCGAGCACCGCAACGAGGCTTTTTGGCGCCGGCTCAAACATGAAGGGCGGAATGGGCGTTTCGTTCTCATCAACATTCAGGAACTCCCGACCTGCGCGCCGGTTGGACACCATATCGGCGATCTTGGTGTAAAAGCCATAGCTCCCCGTGGTGCCCACGAGCACATGCGTCTCGGCCTTCCCCGCCACGCAATACATTATTTTTGCGCCGTCTTGCACGTCGACCAAGGAAGATGCCGGAACGCCGTCGCCGCGCGACGAGGGTAGTTGTCCCGCTTCGACCGTATAGGCACGACCCTTGGAATCGAGCAGAACCACTGGATCCACAGTCCTGCATTGAAGCAGCGTCTGCAAGGCATCGCCTTCCTTGAACGTTAAGGATGCGGCCTCGACATTCCAGCCGTTGCGCGCGCGCACCCAGCCATTCTTGGAAAAAATGATTGTCACCGGCTCATCGATCACGGGAGTTTCGATGATTGCCTTTTCCGATTCTTCGATACGGGTCCGGCGCTTATCGCCGAAAGTTTTGGCGTCGTTTTCAATTTCTCCAACGACTAATTCTTCCATCGTTTTTTTAGACCCGAGAATTTTTTCAAGACCTTTCTTTTCGGTCTGCAGATCGTTTAACTCTTTCTCCAACTTGATATGTTCGAGCTTGGCCAACTGTCGCAGACGAATGTCGAGGATGTCGTCCGCTTGTCTTTCGGTCAGCTTGAACGCTTTGATCAACTCCGCTTTCGGATCATCCGCGTTGCGGATGATCTTGATGACCTTATCGACATTGAGGAGGACGAGCATGCGTCCTTCCAATACGTGAATACGGTCTAAAACTTGGTCAAGTCGGTGTCGTGTACGGCGCGTCACCGTGCTAAAGCGAAATTGCAGCCACTCGAACAGAATGTCCCGCAACGTCTTGCTCGTCGGCCGCCCATCCAAACCGACCATCACCAAATTGATCGGCACGTTGACTTCCATGCTCGTCTTGGCGAGCAGGAGGTTCACGAATTCGTCTTCATCAATTTTTGAGGTCTTCGGTTCCAGGACCAAGCGGATCGGATTGCTACGGTCGGACTCATCGCGCGCCTTGTCGAGCATGCTTAACATGAGTTGCTTCTCGCGCTGCTGCTCGGGCGTCAGCGACTTCTTTCCCGCCTTCGGCTGCGGATTCGTAATAGCGTCGATCTCTTCGAGCACCTTGCGAGAGGAAGTGCCCGGCGGTAGTTCTCGCACTACGACTTGCCATTGGCCGCGTGCCAGGCGCTCGATATCCCACCGCGCTCTCACACGAACCGATCCCCGCCCTGTTTGGTAAGCGTCCTTCATCTCCGCGCGCGGCGTGATGATCTGACCACCGCCGGGGAAATCCGGTCCCTTGATGTGTTTCATCAGACCTGCGACCGAAATCTCCGGGTCGCGGATCATTGCAACGGCGGCGTTCGCCACTTCGCTGAGGTTATGAGGCGGGATTTCCGTTGCCATGCCTACCGCGATACCCGACGAACCGTTGAGCAGCAGCATTGGAAGCCGCGCCGGCAGGACCACGGGTTCTTCATGCGTACCGTCGTAGTTGGGAATGAAATCGACGGTGCCTTGATCGATTTCGCCGAGCAGGACTTCGGCAAACTTGGTGAGCCGCGCTTCCGTATAACGATAGGCAGCCGCTTCGTCCCCATCGCGCGAACCAAAGTTCCCCTCACCATCGATCAACGGATAGCGCATGGTGAAGTCCTGTGCCAGCCGGACGAGCGCGTCGTATACCGATTGGTCCCCATGCGGGTGGAAGGCGCCCAATACACGACCGACCACTGCTGCCGATTTGGTTCGCTTCGTTCCCGCTCGAATACCGCTATCCCACATCGAATAGAGGATGCGGCCTTGGACCGGTTTCTGGCCGTCGCCTACGCGCGGCAGCGCTCGATCCTTGACCGTGCTCACGGC
>DATEOW010000115.1:0-6910 GCA_035273665.1 Burkholderiales bacterium
GCTTAGGCCGGATATCCGGCGATCTTTTGAGGCAAGTCAAAGGCGACATCGGTGCAGGGAGCAAGATGTAAGCCTCTGACGGAGGCCTGTGTGCGCACATTGAGCGCCAAATTAGTTGCGATTGAATTGGCTTTTTTAGTCGTAGCGCTGCTCTCGATCGGTGCCACGCTTTATCTTTCGTGGACACTGGAAGGCAGCGCGGCTGCCATCAACGATGCCGGCAGCTTGCGAATGCGGGTATACCGGCTCGATCTTCTAGCGGAGCAAGGCGGCGGCGAGCGCCTCCATCAAGCGCTGCGCGACTTCAACACCGTATTGGACCGTCTGCAGAACGGCGATCCGGCGCGGCCCTTGGCGCTACCGCAGACTGCACCGGTCCGAGAACAACTCGGCCAGCTCAAAACAGAATGGGCCGATCTGCAACCGCGCTTGCAAGCGGGCGTGGGATTGACCTTGGTCCAATCGGACCGCCTCGTCTCCATCGTCGATGAACTGGTTCGGCGGGTGGAACGGGAAAACGCCAACGCAACCGACCTTCTGCGTGCTGCCCAATTCGGTCTACTCGCCCTCGCGATCGCCGGCACCGTGGCCTTGATCTATGTCTCCTTCCTGCTTGTGATTCGACCGCTCTTGCGCTTGAGTGAAGCAATCGAGTGCGTAGGGCAGGGCGACCTGTCGATACGGCTCACCGTCGAATCGCAAGACGAATTCGGACGGCTCACCAGCGGGTTCAACGACATGACCGCGAAGTTGGAGGAGTCTCATCGCACGCTTGAAGCGCGCGTGGAATCCAAAACACGCGATCTCGCGCGGCAGAACGACCGGCTGGGTGCGCTGTACGAAATGACGGCCTTCTTGGGTTCCGCGCAAAACCTAGACGAGCTATGCCGCGGTTTTGTCAATCGAGCTGTCAAGGTCTACGCCGCTTTTGGCGGGGTGGTACGCCTGCATAGCGAGAACGATGCGGAAATGCATATCGTCGCAAGCGAAGGCCTATCCCGGCAATTCCTGCATCGGGAGTCCTGTCTTCCAGACGATGCCTGTAGCTGCGGCGCGGCCTTAAAGCAATCCCACTCGATCATCCGTCTGGTGAAGGAACCTGGGCCGCATCCAGAACTCTTTCATTGCCGCAATGAAGGATTCCAGACCGTGGTCGCCATTCCCGTCTGTTTCAAACAGCGCACCATCGGATTGATTAACCTGTTCTTTCGCACAGAGCACGAACTCGAGGTAGACGAGCGCCATTTATTGGAAACGCTCGCCCAGCATCTCGGCACGGCAATCGAGAATCTAAGGTTGATCGAACGCGAGCGCGAAATGGCTGCTTTCGAGGAGCGCAATTCGCTTGCACAGGAGCTGCACGATTCCATCGCACAATCCCTGGCATTTCTGAACATTCAAACCCAGATATTGCAGAACGCGATGAAACAGGGAGACACGGCAAAGGCGGATACCAGCGTGACTGAAATTCGGGCCGGTGTGCAGGAATGCTTTGCCGATGTACGCGAGCTCCTGACCCATTTTCGTACTCGTGTCGGCGATTCTTTGGAGAGTGCGTTGCGCAGCATCGTGGCACGGTTCGAGCGCCAAACCGGCGTGCAGGCCCGGCTTAGTATCGAAGGCAGCGCAACGCCGTTGGCGCCCGACCGGGAATTGCAGCTGATTCACATTGCGCAGGAGGCGCTGTCCAACGCGCGCAAGCATGCGCATTGCAAGCATGTGAAGATGCATCTCGAGCGCGGCGCCGTATATAACCTCGCCGTTGAAGATGACGGCATCGGCTTCGATATGGTGGCTACGGCCGCGCTCGAAGATCACGTTGGTCTGCGCATTATGCGCGAACGCGCGCACAGAGCCGGCGGTACTGTCCGCATCGATTCCCGGCCAGGGCAGGGCACCAAGATCGCACTGTCGCTACCTTTGGTCGCGCTCAACGTCGCATCAGGCTAACCATGTCACCCGTACAAATTCTGATCATTGACGACCATACGCTGATGCGTCGAGGGCTGATCGCTCTCGTGGATGCAGAGGCGGACCTCGAGGTCGTGGGGGACGCGGCCGACGCGCATGAAGGCATAAAAAAAGCGGCGCAGCTGCAGCCGGATATTATTCTCCTGGACTTGCACATGCCCGGTATAAATGGTGTCCAGGCGATTCCAGCCTTGCGCGATGCTTGTCCCGCCGCCCGCGTGCTCATGCTTACGGTATCCGAAGATGCGGACGATCTAGTGGGCGCGCTGCGCGCCGGCGCCGACGGCTATCTGCTCAAGAACATAGAAAGCGAAGTTTTGATCGCGTCTATACATCGCGCGCTCAACGGCGAAGCGGTGATTTCCGAGCGCATGACCGGCAAGCTGGTAAGCGAGTTGCGCAGCAAGGATCCCGCAGCGGGTCAGCCGATGACGGCTATTGCCCTATCGCCCCGGGAAAACGAGATTGCCCTGCTCATCGCTCAAGGTGCAAGCAACAAAGAGATCGCCCGCCGGCTTGGCGTTGCCGAGAGCACCGTCAAAATTCATGTGCAGCATATTTTGCGAAAACTGGAATTGACGAGTCGCGTGCAAATTGCCGTTTACGCGAGTGAGAACGGATTGGCCGCACGCACATTAACTTAACGCCAAGGAAACGATATGTCGATGACTCACTATATGGAATTGCTTGCGCAAAACCAGCCCTGGAATTTGATTCTGTTCATGGCGATTCCGGTGATTCTCGCCGAAACGGTCGCCATCACGGAATTGTATATTCTGTTCAATCGACCACAGCGCGGCCGCGTACGTGCCCTCAACCGCTTGGCGAGCATCGTCGGCGGTATCTATTTCAGTGGTGTCTTCGTCTATTTAATCGCCAATGCGGCAATTCCAATCACCCAAGCGAATGCTTGGCGTGGTCCCGCGGATTTTATTGCAGTCGGTTTCTATCTGCTGGGCATCGTTCCTTTGGGAGGACTGGCTTTGCTCGATTTGAATCTGATCGGTCGCCATCGTGACGACACGAGCAAGCTCAAGCTGCATGCGATTTTCGTCGCGCTGTTCCTAGTCGTCGCGCACGTGGCGATGATCTTCGGCATGTTGGATCCGATGGTCCTGATGAACGCGCAGTCGCAGGTCCCCGTCCACCCACACTGAAGCCTGGGGGCGAATTCTCGCGATTCACCCCTTCCGCATAGTTCTTCCGGCGGACCCTATCCGCCATCCGGCTAAAGCTTATCCCTCTTCCGCTTCGCGCTGTCACGCCCTCCGAGGAATGTTCGTCTCTGCGCGCGAAGCGGATATTCGCATCAACACATAAAGAGATGCGAAGGGAATGCAGATGGCAACCACGCAGTCCGGCAGAGCAATGTCGGTATTGGTCTCAAGCACGCTCGCCTTCACCGTTTGTTTTGCTGTTTGGATGATGTTCGCGGTAATCGGCATCCCGATCAAAAAAGAACTCGGCCTCAATGCAACGCAATTCGGCATCTTGACCGCGACACCGGTGCTTACCGGATCGCTGATTCGCGTGCCCCTCGGAATGTGGACCGACAAGTTCGGCGGCCGCATCGTGCTTTTTGTGCTCATGCTTGCCTGCGTACCCGCGATTTGGTTGATCCAATATGCGACCGAATACTGGCAATACCTCGTGTTGGGATTGTTCGTGGGATTGGCGGGCGGCTCGTTTTCGGTTGGTACGCCCTATGTGGCGCGCTGGTTTCCGCGCAATCGCCAAGGATTTGCGATGGGAGTGTATGGCGCCGGCAACTCCGGTGCGGCGCTGAATAAATTTGTCGCACCGGCATTGGTCGTTGCGGTCGGTTGGACGGTAGTGCCGCAGGTCTATGCGATCGCACTGCTCCTCACGGCGATCATCTTCTGGTTTTTTTCGTACAGCGATCCCAAGCACCTCGTCGATTCAAAGATCACGTGGCGCGAGCAGATGAAGGCGCTCAAAGATCGGCGCGTATGGAAGTACTGTCAGTACTACTCCATTGTTTTTGGCGGCTATGTCGCCCTTGCTTTATGGATGGTGCAGTACTACGTGGGCGAATACGGTTTCGAGATTCGCACCGCGGCGTTGCTGGCAGCCTGCTTTTCCTTGCCCGGTGGGGTGTTGCGTGCGATGGGTGGATGGCTGTCCGACAAGTACGGCGCGCACAGTGTGACTTGGTGGGTACTGTGGGTGAGCTGGATCTGTCTCTTCCTGCTGTCTTATCCGCAGACCGATTTCACCGTCATCACAATCGATGGCCCCAAGACCTTCCACATCGGTCTCAATGTCTGGGTCTTTACTGGTCTCATGTTTGTAATGGGGATGGCCTGGGCCTTTGGCAAAGCCTCGGTGTTCAAGTACATCTCCGACGAATTCCCCGACAACATCGGCGTGATCTCCGGCATCGTCGGTCTCGCGGGCGGCTTGGGCGGCTTTCTCTTGCCGATCCTCTTCGGCGTCTTGCAGGACCTCACCGGCGTGCGTTCAAGCGCCTTCATGCTGATGTACGGCGTGGTGTGGGTCTCGCTCATCTGGATGTACACCACCGAAATGCGTCGCGCCGAAATCATCGGTCCGCGGTCGGCGTCTAGGGCTGCAGCATGAACTTCGATCTTGAGTCTGTCCTCTCGCTGCTCGGCCTCATCGGATGTGCCGCCTTCTCGGTCTCCGTGGTGGCCTTAGCGATTTATGAAGCGCGTACTGGGGCGAGCACATCGCTCGAATCGTTCGGAAACAATCCTTGGAGGGAACTATGAGCGCTCAAACTACGGTAGTCGTCCCACGGAAGCAAACCGGCCGCGAGCTGAAAATCTGGACGCCGGAGGACAAAGCGTTTTGGCAACGGGAAGGGGAAGCGATCGCACGCATCAATCTCTGGATTTCGGTGCCGTGCCTGCTCCTCGCCTTCGTGGTGTGGCAATTGTGGAGCGTCGTAGCGGTAAATCTGCCTTCCCTCGGATTCAAGTTCACGACCAATCAACTATTTTGGCTTGCCGCGGCGCCGGCGCTTTCGGGCGCGACGCTGCGTATTTTTTATTCCTTCATGGTGCCGGTTTTCGGGGGGCGACGGTGGACAGCACTGTCCACCGCTTCTTTGTTAATTCCGGTAATCGGCATCGGCTTCGCGATTCAGGACACGACTGTCACTTATCCCGTTTTCCTTGCCTTGGCGCTCTTATGCGGTTTTGGCGGGGGAAATTTTTCTTCCTCGATGTCGAACATCAGCTTCTTCTTCCCCAAGGAGCGCAAGGGTTCGGCCTTGGGCGTCAACGCCGGATTGGGCAATCTGGGCGTATCGACAGTCCAGTTTGCAGCGCCGATGATCGTCGCTTTCAGTGTCTTTGGTGATTTCGGGGGGGCGCCTCAGACGATCGTCAATAAAGCAGGCGTCGAGCAAACGATTTGGGCGCAGAACGCCGCGTTCATCTGGGTGCCGTTCATTGCCCTCTGCGCGGTGCTGGCCTGGTTCAAGATGAACGATATTGCCGACGCAAAAGCCTCTTTCGCCGAGCAGTCGGTAATTTTCAAACGCAAACACAACTGGCTGATGTGCTGGCTCTATCTGGGGACTTTCGGTTCCTTCATCGGTTACGCGGCGGGTTTTCCGCTGCTGATCAAAAGTCAGTTCCCCGAAGTGAACGCTCTGCAATATGCCTGGCTTGGCCCACTGGTCGGTGCGCTGGTTCGTCCGGTGGGCGGCTGGTTAGCGGACAGGATTGGCGGCGCACGTGTGACCTTGTGGAACTTTGTCGTCATGGTGCTTGCGGTCATTGCGGTCATCGCGTTCCTGCCGGATCGGGCAAGCGGCGACCTTGGCAACTTCACCGGTTTCCTGCTCATGTTCATGCTGTTGTTTATCACCACCGGCATCGGCAACGGATCGACCTTCCGCATGATTCCGGTGATTTTCCTCACCGAACACCAGCGCGCTGCATTCGGCCACGGGCAAGCCGCAGCAGAAAACGCCATCAAGGAAGCCAACAAAGAAGCGGCCGCCGTGCTGGGCTTCTCCGGTGCGATCGGCGCTTACGGCGGTTTCTTTATTCCAAAGAGTTACGGCAGCTCCATCGCGATGACAGGCGGTCCGGAAGCCGCGCTGTATGTCTTCATTTTCTTTTACCTGACGTGTATCGCGATTACTTGGTGGCACTACGCGCGTAAAAACGCGCCGATGCCTTGTTAGTTCGAGCGGGACCTCGAGTATGCACCTGCGTGAATACGAGCCGCGAGAACGGGCGAGCCTCCGCGCGAGCCCAGCGGGGATGCCGAATGAAGACACTATTGCGTCAGATCAAATTGCCAAACCGTAAAAACGCCACACTGCTTTCAAGCGCCTGGAGAAATCAATGAGCCACTTCTTAGATCGTCTGACTTACTTCAACCAACCGCGCGAGGGATTTTCGGACGGTCACGGCGTCGTCACTAATGAAGACCGTCGCTGGGAAGACGGTTATCGCAAGCGCTGGCAACACGACAAAATCGTGCGCTCCACGCATGGCGTCAATTGCACGGGCTCCTGCAGCTGGAAGGTGTACGTCAAAGGCGGGATCGTCACCTGGGAGACGCAGCAGACGGACTATCCTCGCACACGAGCGGATCTCCCTAATCACGAACCGCGCGGCTGTGCACGTGGCGCTTCCTACTCTTGGTATATGTACAGCGCCAATCGCGTGAAGTATCCGATGGTGCGCGGTAAGCTGATCCGCATGTGGCGCGAAGCCCGCCGCAGCATGAAACCGGTCGAAGCATGGAAATCCATTGCGGCAGACCCGGTCAAAGCGAAGGCTTATAAGTCGGCACGCGGCATGGGCGGCTTTGTGCGTTCGAGTTGGGATGAAGTCAACGAAATTATCGCAGCGGCAAACGTCTATACGATTAAAGAGCACGGCCCGGATCGCATTATCGGTTTTTCCCCTATTCCGGCGATGTCGATGGTGTCTTA
>DATEOW010000116.1:0-3268 GCA_035273665.1 Burkholderiales bacterium
CTTCATCCCGAACGGGCGGTGGCGCGGCGCAATGTCGTGCTCGCGCAAATGCTCAAGAATGGGGCGATCACGCAAGCGACGTATGACACTGCTCGCAAGCAGCCGCTCAAGCTCGATTTCCAACCGCAGAAAGAATGGCTGGGTCCCTCGCCCCATTTGACGAACTACCTCAAGAACTGGCTGATCGATTGGGCAGACGAAAACGATTACGACATTTACGCCGATGGTTTGCGCATTCACACCACGATCGACAGCCGGCTGCAGGAGTACGCCAATCAAGCAGTCCAGCGGCAGGCGGATGCACTCCAGTCGGTGGCCGATGTCGAGTGGGCGACGCAAAGCGCGCGCTTTCTGTCCGGCAGCACGGGCCCCTATCAGGATCTCGCCAAGCGTGTCACACATTTCAAGCACTTTTGGTCGAGCAAGCCGGAACTGGTTAACGCGTTCATCGCCGAAACGAGCGAATTCAAAAAACTGCTGGACGACGGGAAGAGCAAAGAGGAGGCGCTCAAACTCCTGGGCGCCGACCAAGCGTTCATGAACAAGCTGCGCGAAGAGAAGACGCGCTTGCAAACGGGTTTTGTCGCCATCGACCCTCGGTCCGGTGCAGTACGCGCCTGGGTGGGCAGCCGCGACTATCGGAGCGATCCCTTCGACCATGTCATCAACGCGGTGCGTCAGCCCGGCTCGACTTTCAAGCCTTTTGTCTATGCTGCGGCGTTACAAAAAGGTTTATCTCCGGATCAGCCTTTCGTGGACTCGAAAGTCGAATTGCGCATGCCGGACGGTTCAGTCTGGGAGCCGGGCGATGCGAAAGCCCCCACCGGCGAAGAGATGCCGATGCGCGAAGGACTTATTCATTCTCGCAACAACATCACCGCGCAAGTCATGCAAGAGACCGGAGCGGACCGCGTTTCGCGCTTGGCCCAGCGTGCGGGTATCCGGCAAAGCAAGTTGGATGCGGTGCCTTCATTGGCGCTCGGAACAAGCGCCGTCACTTTGCTGGAGATGGTGTCGGGATACAGCACGATCGCATCGCTTGGCGAATACCACGCCCCTTGGATGGTTCGCCGGATCACGGATCGCAACGGGAATGTTCTGGCGGAATTCACTTCGCCGGAAGCCGAACCCGTGATGCAGGAAGCGCACGCCGTACAGTTGATCGACATGATGCGCGATGCGATCGGCGAAGGGACCGGACAAGGCATTCGCACGCGCTTTCGGATCAGCGCGGACGTCGCGGGCAAAACGGGCACCACGCAAGACAACATGGACGGCTGGTTCATCATGATGCATCCGGAATTGGTGGGCGGTGCCTGGGTGGGTTTTAACGACCCGCGCGTGCGCATGCGTAGCAACTACTGGGGACAAGGTGCGCACAACGCACTCTTGATTGTCGGTGACTTCTATCGGCGCACCCTACAAAGCCGTGTCATCGATTCTTCGGCGCGCTTTCCCGATCCGCCGGATCGGTCTTTCTTTGGCGGTTTTTTTGAACGGCTGCGCCGTTGGGGCGAAAGCCAGGAACCGGCACCTGTTGAAGAGCGTCCTCGGGGCCGTGAAATTCCGGAAGAGGAAGATTACGACCAGACCATCCGGCGCGAACTGGAAGAAGAAATGAACGCACTGAAAGAACTCGAACGGGAGTTACGTCGCACGGAGCGTTGATCTAAAGCGGTGGGCACGAAAGATGCCGAGTGGTTCTGCATGGAACTCGGCAAAATCGACACCTTGCGCGCAAGCCCAAAGCCCAAATCATCGTCCGGGCCGGCGCGCTGCCGCCGAAAATTTCTGCGCAATTTCCCGGGCGGTTTTCGCGACGAGACCTATCTCGATTGGGAGCGCGACTACAAATGGCAGACGCATGAACGCTGGAATGAGGCGCTCGACCGTAGAACATTCCGTAGACTTCTACGCGAGGGCGCGTTCGCCGAAGTAGCCGCACGCGCCATCCGCGTCGAACAGCGGTCTCGCCATAGCATGATCTTCTCGTTCGAGAAGATGGCGCTCCGCGATGCGGTGAAGTCCGGCGATGGCGCTCGCATGTTCGCCGAAGGGTTGTACGAGTTTCTTCACGGGACCGATAGTCTGCAAACCAGATTCGAGCGCTGGGTTGAAACGGTGGCGCTGTTACCGCGCAAACAAACGCGCGTGCTCACGTGGCCGCTCCTAACGGTCTTCGGTTTCATCGCACAACCCGAGACACACATCTTCCTGAAACCGAATGTCACGCGGGCTGCCGCCGAAGCTTATGGCTTCGACTTCCGCTACCAGTCCCGTCCCTCTTGGGAAACTTACGCGAGCTTGCTCGAATTCGCCGCTGTGGTACGCCGCGACTTGCGCGATCTGAAACCGCGCGACATGATCGATATCCAGTCGTTCATGTGGGTGCAGGGGTCGGATGAATACTGAGAATGTATAACGAGGTTCTGCGATTCTGGTTCGAGGACATCGATCCGAAACAGTGGTGGATCTCCGATCCGGCTTTCGACACGCTCGTACGGGATCGTTTTGCGCCGCTGCTCGATCAAGCTGCGAAGGGCGAGTTGTTCGATTGGCGACAAGACGCCAAAGGGCGCTTGGCGGAAATCATCGTGCTTGATCAGTTCTCACGCAATATCCATCGAGGCACCCCGTTCGCTTTCGCACAAGACTCGATGGCGCTCGTGCTGGCGCAAGAAGCGGTGAAAAGCGACTTACACCGGGCGCTCGATCAAAACGAGCGCGTTTTTCTACTCCTGCCTTATATGCATAGCGAGTCGCGGAAAATTCACGTGCTGGCTGAGCGCCTCTTTCGCGCATTCACACCCACCGATAACTACGATTATGAGCTACGGCATAAAATAATTATCGACCGCTTCGGCCGTTATCCGCACCGCAATGCCATTCTCGGGCGCGTTTCCACATCCGAGGAAATCGAATTTCTGACTCAACCGGGCTCGAGCTTCTAGCGTAGCTGTTTTGTATTCTAGGTCATCGCATTGACCATGCGAATCAGCGCGTGTCAACGATCAAACTACGCAATGCCTCGGGCAGTTTTGCGCGCAGGCGCTCACCGATGGCGTGCTCGTGCCGCTGCCAGAGGATGCCAAGATAAATTACTCCCAGCCCGATCATTGTGAGCACAAAGGGGAAGAGCATGCTCTCCTTGAATACGTCGTGCGCAAGGTGTCCGAGGTACAACGCGGCGCCCAACCCACCGAACACGACGAACACACGGCGCGATAGCGCGGCCCCAATCGCGATCATTCCAAGATTAATACACAAG
>DATEOW010000117.1:0-5970 GCA_035273665.1 Burkholderiales bacterium
CGGGATACGCGCCGTCGCTATCCGTTTGCATGCGAAACAGCATGCCGGGCAGGTTTGCCGCAATCGCATGAAGCCGGGTTTCCGATTCGCGCAAGGCCGCTTCGGCGGCGCGTTGCTTGGCGCGCGCCGCTGCGGCGCGCATCGAGCGCTCGATAGCGGGAATAAGCCGCGCCAGGCGGTCTTTGAGGATGTAATCGTCGGCCCCAGCACGCATCGCTTCGACGGCCGCATCTTCGCCGATCGCGCCCGAAAGAATGATGAAAGGCACATCCAAACCGTAGGACTGCAACGTCGCGAGCGCGTCGTGAGCGGAAAAAGTTGGCAAACGGTGATCGGAAATCACCGCGTCCCATTCTCGCTCCGACAATGCTGCGCGCATCTCCTTCTCGTCTTCCACCCTGTGTGCCTCGAGGGCATAACCGGACCGCCGCAACGCGATGCGCAGCAGTTCGTAGTCCGCTTCGGAATCTTCGACGACAAGGAGGCGTAATGCGCGCAGGCTGGACAAGTTGGGACTGCGTAAAGGGGAGGTCAGCAATTTATCTCCTTCCGGTATCGAAGAGTGTGAACCGCCGCACGATTTGAGAGGGATATGGGCCTTTATTTAAGGGCTGGCCGGCCGATAGAAGTCCAATAATCCTCAATGTGTCCCAACCGCCCCGGTATAGAGAGCGAGATTTAGTCTGCATGAACAATAAACCTTTGATTCAAAGCGCCGCGCTTTTGGTGGCGGGCTTGCTCGGTCTCAGCCTCCTGCAACCCCCCACCCAATTTCTGCGCTCAGCGATTGTCCTCGTTTCGGTGGCGATCGGCTGGACACTGCTGCTGATTGTGAATCAACGCAACACGAGTCGCCAGATGGCCCGGCAGGTGCAGGAGAACCGCCAACGTCTCACGGAAGTGGCAACGCAAACGGAGCAGACCCTTTCCGAGTATGCCGCGGAATATGGCAATCAGTGCGCTGCGGTGAAAAGCGAATTGACTCAACTCGAAAGCATTTTGTCCGACGCGATCGCAAAGCTGCTCGGTAGTTTCAACTCGCTGCACGACCATAGCGTCAATCAACAAAACGTTGCCGTCGCCATTTCGCGAGGCGAACTCAATAAAGGAAGCGAAGCAGTCTCGCTAGATCGTTTCATTACCGAAACTTCGGCCACCTTATTGTCCTTTGTAGACGGCATGATCGAAAACGGCAAGACGGCGACGACTTTGGCTGAGCGCATGACCACCATTCGCGGTCAAGTCGACCGCATCCTTTCCGTGTTGCGCGAAATCGAAGGGATCAGCAGTCAAACGAACTTACTCGCCTTGAACGCTGCAATTGAAGCTGCGCGGGCCGGCGAAACGGGGCGGGGATTTGCGGTAGTGGCCGAAGAAGTGCGTTCACTTTCGGATCGCACGAAGGATTTCAGTTCGCAAATCCGCACAGACATCGAGCGCATGCATATCTCCATCCAGGAAACCGAGCGATCCATCAACAAGATGGCCGAACGCGACATGGGGGAGGCCGTCGCCTCCAAGGAGCGCGTCGACGCGACGATGGGCGAAGTGCAGCGCGTCAACAACACCATGTCCGAGAGCGTCGAAGAACTGGGACGCATTGCGCGCGAAGTCGAGGCGAACGTGAACACCGCGGTGACGGCGCTCCAGTTTCAAGATCTGGCGGGCCAACTGGTTGGCCATGCGCGCAAGCGCGTGATCGAAATCGAATCGAGCCTGGCCGAAGTGACTCGACTCCCCCAAGCGCTGGCCCAAGCGGCCGGCACAGGCGACGTCGCGGGTATGGCACAAGCGCAGGCGGCAATTGAACAGGCGCAACAAAGCCTGCACGGGATTCGCACACGCACGGCGAAAAACCCCGTGAAGCAGGCTGTGGTTGCAAGCGGCGATATCGACCTGTTCTAAACGAACCAATTAACAAAACGACATAAAGCGGCAGGAGATCGTAAATATGAGCAAGACAATTCTCGCGGTCGACGATTCGGCTTCAATCAGACAGATGGTGGCGTTCACCTTGAAGGGTGCGGGCTATAACGTCGTCGAAGCCTCGGATGGCGAAGAGGGTCTGGCCAAGGCCAAGGCGGGCGGGGTCAATCTCGTCCTCACGGATCAAAACATGCCGAAAATGGATGGGCTGTCCTTGGTACGCGCCTTACGCGCCATGCCGCAATACGCCGGCACGCCAATTCTTATGCTGACAACCGAATCGAGCGATGCAATGAAAGCCGACGGCAAGGCCGCCGGCGCCACGGGTTGGATGGTGAAGCCTTTCGATCCGCCGAAGCTCCTCGAAATCGTCAAAAAGGTTTTGGGGTAAGGGGCGCAGATGTCCAATACAGGACAATCGGGAGGCTCATCGTCCATCGACATGAGCCAGTTCTACCAAGTCTTCTTTGAAGAGGCGGAAGAACATTTATCGAATATGGAATCGCTGTTGCTCTCCATCGATCCGGCTGAAGCCAGCGGCGAAGAGCTCAACGCGATATTTCGTGCTGCCCATTCGATCAAAGGCGGTAGCGGTACCTTTGGTTTCAACGATATGACGGAAGTGACGCATATCCTGGAATCGCTACTCGATCGCGTCCGCAAGAACGAGATGATCTTGACTACCGAGATGGTCGACGCGCTGTTGGCTTCCGGGGATGTGCTGAAGGCGCAACTCGCGAGACATCGCGGTCAAGGCGGGGAGCCGCCGGATGCGAGCGGTGTATGCGAGCGTGTCAAATCCTTGATGAACGCTGGGGGTGCGAAAGCATCCGCGCCTGCAAAAACCGCTTCGAGTTCGCAGCATGCGGCTGAACGCGATCTTGAAATTCGATTTCCGGAACCTGCGGCGGATGTCGACGCAGCCGCAGTGCAAGATCTATACGACACTATCGGCCAACTCGGCGCCATGACCGGCGAGATCGAATCGAAAGACGGCCAGCGGAGCTTTCAATATCGGACGCGTAAATCCGATAAGGAACTGCGCAATCTTTTCGCGTTCGTTTGCGACACGCAGGCGGTGGAAATCATCGATCCGCAGCGAGCCAAGGCGGAAGACGAAGCGGGCTTTGGACTATTCGGCGACGCGGAACCGGCGAAAGACGATAGTTTCGGGTTCTTCGACGAACTGCCCGCATTGCCTAGTGCAACAACGGTCAAAGACGATAGTTTCGGTTTCTTCGGCGATGACGCGCCTGGGTTGCCGGCATCCGTAAAAAGCGCAGCAGCGCCCGCGGCCGATCCCAGTATCGGGCGGCGTGCGACCGATCACGCCGCAGCAGACGCCCGTAGCGGTCGGCGCGAGACCGACAAGAATGTCGCGGCGGCGCAAGACACTTCCATTCGGGTGAGCGTGGAGAAAGTCGATCAACTGATCAATCAGGTCGGCGAACTCGTGATCACGCAAGCCATGCTGGCGCAAGCGGTATCGAAGCTCGATCCATTGCTCTTCCAGCAAATGCTGAGCGGCATGGCGGATCTGGAACGGAACACCCGCGATCTGCAGGAATCGGTCATGTCGATTCGCATGCTGCCCATCGGTTTTGTATTCAAGCGTTTCCCGCGCATGGTGCGCGATCTTGCCGGCAAGTTGAACAAGCAGGTACAGCTGCTGACCGAGGGTGAGGGCACTGAACTCGACAAGGGCTTGATCGAAAAGATCGCCGACCCGTTGAACCATCTCATCCGCAACTCGGTGGATCATGGTATCGAAATGCCTGATGCGCGCGTCGCTGCGGGTAAACCGGCGCAAGGAACGGTGACCCTTCGCGCCTCGCACCAAGGTGGAAGCATTCTGATCGAAGTCGTGGACGACGGCAAAGGCCTCGACCGCGAGAAGATTCTTGCGAAGGGACGTGAACGCGGCCTTCCGGTTAGCGATTCCATGAGCGACGGCGAAGTGTGGGGTTTGATTTTTGAAGCAGGATTCTCCACCGCCGACAAAGTGACCGATATTTCCGGCCGCGGAGTCGGCATGGATGTCGTCAAACGCAATATCGCCGAACTCGGCGGCACGGTGGAAATCGAATCGGCCACCGGCCATGGCACGCGTATGAAAGTGCGCCTTCCCCTCACGCTCGCCATCATCGATGGTATGTCCGTCGCCGTGGGTGAAGATGTTTACATCATTCCCTTGGCTACCGTCGTCGAATCCCTTCAGGCGGGTAGCCGGGCCGTGCGGTCGGTCGCCGGTGGCGGATTCGTCGTGGAGATACGTGACGAATACTTGCCTGTCATCTCCTTGCACGACCTATTCCCCAACGATACGGCGGCGAAGAACGAGTCGAAGGAAGGGATTATGTTGGTCGTCGAATCGGAAGGCGTGAAGAACGCTTTTCTCGTCGACGAGCTATTAGGCCAGCAACAGGTCGTGGTGAAGAGCCTGGAAAGCAACTATCGCAGAGTGCCCGGCGTTTCCGGTGCAACGATCATGGGCGACGGACGCGTCGCTCTCATTCTTGACGTGCCGACTCTGGTTCGCATGAGTCGGCATTAGAAGAGGGGCAAGAGCATGTCAAAAATAGACGCGGCATCGCACGGCACTATCCACGCGGGTGAGTTCCTCACCTTCGTGCTCGGCAGCGAGGAATACGGTATCGATATCCTCAAGGTTCAGGAAATTCGCGGCTACGACGCGGTAACGCGCATCGCCAACGCGCCGGCCTTCATCAAAGGGGTGATCAACCTGCGCGGCATCATCGTACCGATCGTCGACCTGCGTTTGAAATTCCAGGTAGGCGAAGCGCTGTACAACGATTTTACGGTCGTCATCATTCTCAACGTCTCCAACCGCACCGTGGGTGTCGTGGTGGATGGCGTGTCCGATGTGATGGCATTGACCGCAGACCAGATTCGCCCCGCGCCCGAATTCGGCGCGGCAGTGGATACGCGTTACCTCACCGGCCTGGCGGCGGTTGAAGAACGCATGTTGATTCTCCTCGATATCGAGGGCTTGATGAGTAGCGGCGACCTGGCATTGACGGACGCGGCCGCAGACGAAGCGATTGCGGCTTAGGCCCGCGTGTACATAGAGGTGAAATGATGAAGCTTGCAAACTTAAAAATCGGCATGAAACTCGCGGTCGGTTTCAGCTTGGTCGTCGTGATGTTTGTCGTCGCGTCGGTGATCTCCATCCGCAACGGTGCGGAAGGGGCGCAACTGACTCGTGCGATGGTGGACGTTGAATACGCGCAACTCAAATTTGCCACTCGGCTCGCGACCAACGCCCAGGACAACATGCAAGTCATGGCGGAACTGCTCATCACCGAGGACATGGGCAAGTTGGGAGAAGGTCAGAAGCGACTGGATGCCAACCGTGCTGACAATGCGACGACTATCAAAGACCTCGAAGCGATGATGTATTCGGACGACGCGAAGAAGCGGTTCGAGAGCGTGAAGACGGCGCACAAAGCGTTCATTGATCAGCGTAACGAGATTCTGGAAATGCTCAAACAGGCGAACTATTCGCTTGCTCGCGTTACTTACGATGAAAAGCTTTTACCGGCTGGCGCCGGCTACAAAGCCGCATTGGGTCAATACGTCGACTTTCAGCAAAAGCAAATGGAATTGAAGGCCGAAGCCGTGCATGCGGCGAACACCTTGTCGCGAAACGTCATGATCGCGAGCGTCGCCATAGCGGTGGCGCTTGCTGTGTTAGCGGCGTGGTTCATTACCCGCGCCATCGTTTTGCCGCTGCGTGAAGCAGTGGATGTCGCCGAGGCTGTCGCGAAGGGCAATTTGACGCGCAACATCGACGCCCGCGGCCGAGACGAAATCGGCCAGCTTGCACAGGCGATGCACGACATGGTGTTTACCTTGACGAAGATCGTTGGTGAGATCCGTTCATCCACGGCTTCAATCGGTACCGCGAGTTCAGAAATTGCCGCGGGCAATCAGGACTTGTCGAGCCGCACAGAAGAACAAGCCTCAAGCCTTGAGGAGACCGCCAGTGCGATGGAAGAGTTGACGGCGACGGTCAAACAGAAC
>DATEOW010000118.1:0-22130 GCA_035273665.1 Burkholderiales bacterium
GAGCATCATCGTGGACCCAGGTACTGATAACCGCGGTTAGTGCTTTGGCAAAAAAAAAGCGGCCTGTCGGCCGCCTTTTGAAAACGAGCTAAGACTTAAGCTTTGCGACGACTGCCTGCAAATGCGAGCAGTGCCAAGCCCACGAGGAGCAAGGAGCCGGGCTCAGGTACCGCTTGTGCGTCGAGCAAGGCGGAGAGCTGATCCAGATACAGCTGCGTGCCTTCTGCACTATCTGCAAAGCTATCGGCCAAGAAGCCGTTGATAATGGAATTGCCATCGTTACCAATCACGATTGCGACATCGCCATTACCGAATGTGCCACCACTGACGCCGCCGGCCAGTGCGCTGAGGCCCGTGCTAAAAATACCCCAGCCCGCATTCGCGAGAACGACAGGGTTCGTCAGCCCGCCATTCACCGTTACTTGCGTATCGTTTACGTTGCCGGTGAACGCTGCATCGAAAAATGCGGCGACCGTGTTGTCCCTCGTCCAATCGGCGTAAATAGCTTTGCCACCACCGCCTACCCAAGTGCTGATTGCTCCCTGAGCGGCGTCATTAGAGCTATTTTGATTCATAAACACTACCGCATCCCAGCCGCCTGCGCCCACTTGTGTAACGAAGTCGGCCTCACCCGTGGCGGTGGTAAACGTATAGCCACCCGCGCTTAGCGCGGCGGCCATGTTATTGGTGCCCAAGTCAAAGTCGGTCCAATAAAGAATGCCGGCGGCATTCGCATTCGCCTGAAATGCCAATCCGCCGATCAAGGCGAGGCTGGCTAGAAACTTACGCATGTTGTTCTCCCCAAATAGTTATAACAGCACAGCGCCTTGAGCAAGGCGTATACCAGATTCATTATCCAACTGTATTTACAGGAGTATATATTTGGGCAAAAACGAAGGCTGTGATGTTGTCAGTTTTTTCGACAACCCTTCGTAAATATCTGTCACACAAAGAAAAAGGCGCCACTCGGACGCCCTTTTTTTAAGGCTGCTCGCGCGTATCACACCATGAGCGGCACAATCAGCAATGCAACGATGTTGATGATCTTGATCAACGGATTTACAGCGGGGCCGGCAGTGTCTTTGTAGGGATCGCCCACGGTGTCGCCGGTCACTGCGGCCTTGTGGGCCTCTGAACCTTTGCCGCCATAGTTGCCGTCTTCGATGTACTTCTTCGCGTTGTCCCATGCACCGCCACCGGTAGTCATGGAAATCGCAACGAAGACGCCGGTAACGATTGATCCCATCAACACGCCGCCGAGCGCCTGCGGGCCAAGCAGCAGACCGACGAGAATCGGCACCAATACCGGCAGCAGCGAAGGCACGATCATTTCCTTGATCGCGGCTTTGGTCAGCATATCCACAGCACGGGAGTAATCGGGCTTGGCGGTGCCGGCCATGATGCCGGGAATTTCCTTGAACTGGCGCCGCACTTCGACCACGACAGAGCCGGCCGCGCGCCCCACTGCCTCCATCGCCATTGCGCCGAAGAGGTAGGGCACCAAACCGCCGATGAACAGGCCGATGATGACCATATGGTTGGATAAATCGAAGGTCAGGTTTTGTCCCCCATGCGCAAGCGCATGGGTGTAGTCGGCGAACAGCACCAATGCAGCGAGCGCCGCCGAACCGATGGCATAACCTTTGGTCACTGCTTTGGTCGTGTTACCCACGGCATCGAGCGGATCGGTAATCGCACGTACCGAGTCAGGCAAGTCGGCCATTTCCGCAATGCCGCCGGCGTTATCGGTAATCGGGCCATAAGCGTCCAGCGCCACGATAATGCCTGCCATGGACAGCATGGAGGTTGCTGCGATGGCGATACCGTAAAGACCTGCGAGGTAATACGAAACAAAAATCGCCGCGCAAACCATGAGCACCGGCCATGCCGTCGATTTCATCGACACGCCCAAACCGGCAATCATGTTCGTGGCATGTCCGGTTTGCGAGGCGGCCGCGATATGACGCACGGGGCCGTATTCGGTCGCTGTGTAGTACTCGGTGATCACCACCATTGCCGCGGTCAGCACCAGTCCCACAATGGAGGCGCCCCAGAGCTGCATTACGCTGATGCTATGCGCGCCGCCGGCGAATTCGAACTGCACTTCGCTCAGCACTTTGCCCATCATGTAATCGGTGATGAAGTAGAACGCTACCAACGAGAGCCCCCCGGCAACGATCAAGCCGCGGTACAAGGCATTCATGATTTTCTTGCCCGGCGTGGCTTTGACGAACATGCAGCCGATGATCGAGGCGATGATGGAAAAACCGCCCAGCGCCAGCGGATAAATCACCGCCGCGGATTGCTGCACCATCAGCGCACCGAGCAGCATCGTCGCGATGAGGGTCACGGCGTAAGTCTCGAACAAGTCGGCCGCCATACCCGCGCAGTCGCCCACGTTGTCGCCCACGTTGTCCGCAATGACGGCAGGATTGCGCGGGTCGTCTTCGGGAATACCGGCTTCGACTTTGCCCACCAGATCAGCGCCCACATCCGCGCCCTTGGTGAAGATGCCGCCGCCTAGACGCGCGAAAATCGAAATCAGCGAACCGCCGAATCCGAGACCCACCAGCGGCTTGATCAAATCGGTGAGTGTCGCTTCGGGCGCCGCTGCGTATTCCAGATAAGCATAAAAACCGGCCACTCCCAGCAGACCCAGGCCCACCACCAGCATGCCGGTGATCGCGCCGCCGCGGAAAGCGACCTTCAACGCCTCATTCAAACCAGTCCGTGCAGCTTCGGCTGTGCGCACATTGGCGGCGACCGAAACATTCATGCCGATATAGCCGGCCAAACCGGAGAGGAACGCGCCGATGGCGAAACCGACGGCAGTCAACCAGCCCAGCGTGAAGCCGATGACAATCAAGAGCACGACACCGACGATGGAGATCGTCACGTATTGACGGTTCAGGTAAGCGGTGGCCCCCTGTTTGATCGCCCCGGCAATTTCGCGCATGCGCTCATTGCCCGTAGGTTGTTTGACGATCCAGCCGATGGAAATAAAGCCATAGATCAACGCAATCACCGCGCAACCCAAAGCAAAACACAAGCCCTGACTCATTCGATCCTCCTCCTGTGGCGCGTTGCATAGCGCGCCGGTTGTGATGAACGCGGTGCGAGCCGCGTTTCGTACTGCGACTACTTCAACTTTTTCGGCACGCCGATGTTTTTCAGTTTCACGTAATCGGGCAGGCCGTTCTTGTAAGGCGGCGGCGCTTCACCCTTGATCAGCGGTTCGAGATAACGCCTGCATGCGGCGGTAATGCCAAACCCGTCGCTCGTAATAAAATTACGCGGCATCTTCTTTTCGGTATTGGCCGCATCGGCCAGCTGGGCGACGCCCAGCTTCCATTTATAAGGTTTGTCGGACACTCGCACGATGGTTGGCATGACCGCGCTCTCGCCCTTCAATGCGAGTTTTACCGCGGCGGCGCCGAGGGCATAAGCCTGATCGACATCGACCTTGGAGGCGATGTGACGCGCGGAGCGTTGCAGATAATCGGCGACGGCCCAGTGATATTTGTATTTCAGCGCGCCATTGACGATCTGCGCGATCTGCGGACCGACCCCACCCAACTGCGCATGACCGAAGGCATCGCGCAAACCGGTTTCGGAGAGAAATTTTCCGTCGGCCGTCTTCAAACCTTCGGAGACGCCGATGACGCACCAGCCCACGCGCTTCACCGTTTTTTCGACACGCGCCAGGAACTTGTCCTGATCGAAAGGAATCTCCGGGAACAGCAGGATCTGCGGCGCTTCGTCTTCGCTGGTCGCGGCCAAGCCGCAGGCGGCTGTGATCCAACCGGCGTGACGGCCCATCACTTCCATGACAAATACCTTTGTGGACGTCGAATGCATAGAGGCCACGTCGAAGGCCGCTTCGCGGATCGAAGTCGCGACATATTTGGCGACCGAGCCGAAACCAGGACAGTTATCCGTTCCGGAGAGATCGTTGTCGATGGTCTTTGGTACGCCAATGCAGGCGATGGGATAACCCATTCCTACGCTGATCTGTGAAAGCTTGTGTGCCGTATCCATCGAATCGTTGCCGCCGTTGTAGAGGAACCAGCCGATGTCGTGCGCCTTGAAGACTTCGATCAGCTTCTCGTACTGCGAGCGGTCCTCTTCGATTTTTTTCAGCTTGAAACGGGCCGAGCCGAAGGCACCGCCGGGCGTGTGTTTCAACGCGGCGATCGCTTTGGCGCTTTCCTTCCCGGTGTCGATCAAGTCTTCGTTCAGCGCGCCGACGATGCCGTTACGGGCCGCATAGACTTTGCCGATTTTCCCCTTGGCGGCCCGGGCCGTTTCGATCACACCGCAAGCGCTAGCGTTAATGACGGCAGTTACGCCGCCCGATTGCGCATATAAGAGGTTTTTTGCTCGAGCCATTGTTACCCTCGTTCAGGAAAGCGCGGCGAAGATGCGCTCGCGAATGGCATCGACACTGCCGACGCCTTCGATTTTTTTGCATTTCGGTGCCCGTGCATCGCCGCTTGCCGCCCACTTCGCGTAGTACTCGACGAGCGGTCTTGTTTGCGCGCGATAGACTTCAAGACGCTTGCGAACGGTGTCTTCCCGATCGTCATCGCGCTGGATGAGCGGCTCTCCTGTTTGGTCGTCTTTGCCGGCCACTTTGGGCGGATTGAATTTCACGTGATAACTGCGACCGGACAGCGGATGCACCCGGCGTCCACTCATGCGTTCGATAATGCTCGCGTCGTCTACGTCGATTTCCAGCACGTAATCAAGAGCAACGTCCGCCTTCTTCAGCGCCTCGGCCTGCGGAATCGTGCGGGGAAACCCATCGAAGAGATAACCGCGCTTGCAATCGGGCTGCTGCAAACGATCTTGTACCAAACCGATAATGATGTCGTCAGAGACAAGTTGGCCGGCGTCCATGACTTTCTTTGCGGCAATGCCGAGCGGTGTACCCGCCTGCACCGCCGAGCGAAGCATGTCGCCGGTGGAAATCTGGGGAATGTTGAAGTGGTCCTTGATGAAGGCGGCCTGTGTGCCTTTGCCGGCCCCCGGCGGACCCAGAAGAATCAAACGCATCGATATGCCTGTGAACCGGCGGCGCGTGCCGCGCTAAGCGAAACCCGCCGAAACATAACTGGTTTGCGTCGAGGGGTCAAACCGAGCCGGCGTAGAGCGCACGTACGCGCTCAAGATCCGCCGGGGTGTCCACACCGGCGGGCGGCGCCGCAGCGCACACAATCAACGCGATCTTGTGCCCGTGCCAAAGTGCGCGTAACTGCTCGAGCGATTCGAAACGTTCCACATCCGGCGGGCGCAGCCGGGTGAACTCGCGCAGATAGCGGGCTCGATAGGCATAGATACCGATGTGCCGATAGGCGGGCAGATCCCGCGGAAAGCGCTTTGGACTGTCTGCGAAAGCGTCTCTCGCATATGGAATGGGCGCACGACTGAAATAAAGCGCATGCCCTTCGGCGTCCATGACGACCTTGACCACATTGGGGTTCAGCAGATCATCGACGTCGGAAATGGCGTGGCAAGCTGTGGCGATGGATAACGCAGGCTTATGCGCCAAGGTTTGGGCCAGATCGGCAATCAGTTGCGGCGGAATGAGCGGTTCGTCGCCTTGGACATTCACCACAATCGCATCGTCGGGAAGCGCAAGGGTATCGACGATCTCTGCAAGACGATCCGTCCCCGAGGCATGATCTGGGCGGGTCATGCGTACTTCACAACCATGCGCGCCCGCCGCAACCGCGATCTCTTCATTGTCGGTAGCGATCAACACCCGCGCGGCGCCACTTAAGCGTGCCTGCTCCGCAACGCGCACAACCATCGGTTTGCCCGCGATATCGGCCAAGGCTTTGGCTGCCAGCCGTGTCGACGCATAGCGCGCCGGAATGAGGACCGTAAAGGGAGCGCTCATCGGCGCTTGCTAGTCGATCTCTTCGACGGGATCGAGCTTGCGTGCTTCTTCCTCGAGCATGACGGGGATTCCATCTCGGATCTGATAGGCAAGGCGGTCGGCCTTGCATATCAGTTCCCCTTCCGCCTTGCGGTATAGCAAGGGCCCCTTACACACGGGGCACACCAGAATATCGAGCAGTCTTGAATCCATGTTTTATCGCAACCGGGAATCGATTAAATGAATAAGCGCTTCATCCACAACGGCCTCGACTCGCAGTGCATACAAGTCAAGACGCCCGAAGCCGCTGCATTTTACTGCATCCTTCTCGGTCATCAGCACCGCATCGCAATCGGCAAATTGAAGGTCCTCGGGACGATAGACATGATGGTCCGGGAACGGGTGGCTGACAAAGACGAGACCCAAGCCGTGCAGCATATCGAAAAAACGTTGCGGATGACCGATCCCGGCTACCGCGTGCAGGCGCTTAAAGCGCAAACCATCTGCCGCGACGGGCTGCGTGGGCGCATGTAGCGCGTAGAACTCAGCAGGCGTGACATCCATCTTCCACACGCCGACACGATCGGGGCCACCGTTGAGCACAATCGCGTCAACCGAGCGGGAGGGCAATTCGCGCAGCGGTCCGGCGGGGAGCAACAAGCCGTTGCCATAGCCGCGGCTGTCCTCGACAGCGATTTCGAAGCTCCGCGCGAGCGCGTAGTGCTGTAAGCCGTCGTCGCTGACGAGTAGATCGCAATCGGGATAACTGGCAAGTAGCTTCCGCCCCACCTCCAAGCGTCGTCGGCCGACGAATACCGGGACGTTGCTCCGCCGAGCGAGGAGCAAAGGCTCGTCCCCTACCTCTCCCGGGTCGCTATCAGGGCGCACTTCGCGAGGCGCATCGCTGCCGCCGCCGTAGCCGCGCGAAATAATGGCGGGACGCCAACCCAATCGCCTCAAACCTTCCACCAACCACAATACAAGCGGCGTCTTCCCCGTACCGCCAACGACGAAATTGCCGACCACGAGCACCGGTACGGGCAAACTGCCCTGCGCAAGAAGACCGGTGGAATAGGCAGCTCGGCGAAGTACAACAACGAAAAGAAAAAGGAGTGACAGCGGCGCAAGCAGACACGAGAGCCAGGACAGGCGATACCAGTGGCGTGCGGAGAATTCGCGGCTCGACATGATTCCGCTTCGGCGCGGTTTATTTACTGCCGGCGGTCTGGGTAGAGAAGCTGACGTGACTATATCCGGCCGCGCGGGCCGCTTCCATCACCTGAATCACCGATTGATGCGTCGCTTTCGCATCTGCGTTGATGATCACGACCGGATCATCCAGACCGTCCCCTGCGCGGCGCATGGCATCCGCAAAAGCGGCTGCGTTAGCAAAAGGGATTGGCTTGCGATCGATGGTGTATTGCCCGGCCGCGTTGACTGTAATGTTGATTTCATTCGGGCGCTCGGGCGGTGTCGCGGCATCCGCCGTCGGCAAGTTGATCTGCAATTCCGCGTATTTTGAATAAGTCGTGGTCACCATCAAAAAGATGAGGATCACCAGCAAAACGTCGATGAAGGGGATCAGGTTGATTTCCGGATCTTCCTTCCAGCGGCTGCGAAAATGCATTGAGGTTGCGCTCGGCTAACGGTCGCCGTGGACGATGTCCACGAGGTGGGCGGCTTGCTGTTCCATTTCCAAGACGAAGGCTTCCGCCTTACCGCGGAAGTGACGGAAAAAGATCGTTGCCGGAATGGCGATCAGGATACCCAGGCCGGCGTTGTATAACGCGATACTGATCCCATGCGCGAGTTGTGCCGGATTCGTGCCCGTGGGGGCCTGAGCGCCGAAGATCTCGATCATCCCCACGATCGTGCCGAACAGCCCCGCCAAAGGCGCTACCGAGGCGATGGTGCCAAGCGTAGTGAGGAAACGCTCGAGTTCGTGCGACACCGCACGCCCTTCTTCTTCGATCGCCTCTTTCATGACCGGGCGCGGCGCCTTGTGATTGCGCAGACCAACCGCTAGTACTCGGCCCAAAGGCGAATCCTTATACACGGCATCGATCAGCGCCTGGGACACGCCTTGCTTACGATAGGCTTCCACAACTTTGCCTAACAAGGCGGGGGGGACGATGCGGGCGCGCCGCAATACGATAAGTCGCTCGATAATCAATGCGACAGCGATGACCGAACAAAGTAGAAGAAACCAGATTGGCCAGCCAGCGGCTTCGATAATTTCTGGCACGCAGGGCTCCAGTGACGCGAAAGCCCGTGACTGTAGCGGCGGGATCGCGATTCGGCAAGCTAACACTTGCACCGGTTCCGGAAAGCGACTGCAATATCTCCGGGCAAGCTTGGCATACGGATGAGTGTTGCGGGTGCATCGCAATAATATTGAATGCATCAAACCGCGGCTCGCGGCTTATCCACAGTTGTTGTGGATAAGCTTGTGGATAGTGTTGCCGCTTTCTCGCTAAGTTACGTTTACACAAGGATTTTTATTCGGTGATGAAATTATGACCGCAAAAAATACGATAACAATTCAGTAGATTACGAGCCGCTTGCCCGTGACATGAGTGCGAAGCAAATGGGCGCGTTGTTTGCGCGATTGGGGAATGCTCTTGTGGATAGCTTAAAATCCCGGCATGCCTGAAAGCATTGATTTAACGAGCCTGAATGGTCCGCGAACCGACGATGTGCTGAGCGTGTCGGCGCTCAATCGAAACGTACGGGACCTGCTTGAGCATCGTATTCCGCTTATATGGGTCGGCGGAGAGATCAGCAACCTCAGTACGCCTCGTTCGGGCCATTGGTACTTTTCCTTGAAGGACGATAGCGCACAAGTGCGGTGCGTCATGTTTCGCAACCGCGGCATGATGCTCGACTGGCAACCGCGCGACGGCATGCATATCGAAGCACGCGCGCTGGTCACCCTCTACGAAGCGCGGGGCGAATTCCAACTGAACGTGGAATTCATGCGCCAAGCCGGTCAGGGGGCGCTATATGAAGCGTTTCTTCGTTTGCGCGATCGCTTGAGCGGCGAAGGCCTCTTCGACCCTATATTGAAACGCCCATTGCCGCCCTATCCCCGCAACATCGGCGTGATCACTTCATTGCAGGCAGCCGCGCTGCGGGATGTCCTGACGACATTGGCGCGACGCAATCCGTCCATCCGGGTCGTGATCTATCCCGCCGCAGTGCAGGGTTACGATGCACCGGCCCAGCTGCTAGCCGCCCTCGCCGCGGCTAACCGGCGCCGCGAGGTCGATGTGCTGATCCTTTGCCGCGGCGGTGGGAGCCTCGAAGACCTGTGCGCCTTCAATGATGAGACGCTCGCGCGAGCAATTCGCGCGAGCGCCATACCGTTGATCAGCGGCGTCGGACATGAGACCGACTTCAGTATTGCGGATTTTGCGGCGGATCTGCGCGCACCAACGCCCACCGCCGCGGCCGAGATTGTCAGCACCCCCCGCGCCGAATTGCTCGCCCGTATTGCGCGGCACACACAATGTCTCCAGCGTTGTGCCTCCCGTGCGCTCGAAGTCAGGATGCAGCATGTCGACCACCTGAGCCGCCGCTTGTTGCACCCAGCCCGCCGATTGACTGCACAGCGCGAGCTGCTCGCTCAATATGGTTTACGTCTTCAGCGCGCGCAAGCAGCGCGGCAACGCGAGCACGTCTTGAGACTGCGGGATCTCGAACAACGCTTACGCACTGCGGCGACAGCACAGTTCCAGCGCAGACGTATTGCGTTGGCATCTTGTGGCCGTGCGCTCACGCATCTTGACCCGCGTGCGGTCCTCGAACGTGGCTACAGCATCGTTCGCGATGACGGAGGCCATGTGGTGCGCGCGGCCCGAGTGCTCACGGCCGGTCAAACTCTCTCCATCGACTTTGCCGCCGGCGGAGCCACGGCGCGCGTAGAGAAAATCCGCTCCGAATAGCGCCGCGCGCACAATGAAAACGCTCTGCGCGCTGTGCTAGACTGCGCGCGCTTGTGTGCAATCACAACACCAGGACACGCACAAGTTTCATCGCGGTTTTATAGCGCAGCAGCTCGAACACAACAGAGGAGGGTTCTTGCATGGGTGCAATATTTCAATCCTTAGGCCGTACCGTTATTGCCGGCATTGTCGTGCTTCTTATCGTCATCGCCTGTGCGGGCGCGATCAGCGGCACATGGGTGCAACCGAATCACGCTTGGGGCGTTTTTTTCATGCGCTGGTTGCATGTATTGTCGGGCGTGATGTGGATCGGTCTGCTCTGGTATTTCAATTTCGTACAGATTCCTTCGATGCCGAAGATTCCGGACGAGCACAAGCCGGCCATCGGCAAAGTCATTGCCCCGGCCGCTTTGTTTTGGTTCCGCCACTCCGCCGCCGCCACAGTGTTGACCGGCGTTCTACTCGCTTGGATGAGCGGGTTCCTCGTGCAAGCGCTGACCTTGCAACAAGGCTTTCATTGGATCGGCATCGGGATGTGGCTCGCATTGATCATGGCTTTCAATGTCTGGTTCATCATTTGGCCGAATCAGAAAAAAGCCCTCGGCATCGTTACCGTGGAAGCGGCGGAAAAAGCCAAAGCGGCACGTACCGCCATGCTCACTTCGCGATTTAACACGATGTTTTCTATACCGATGCTTTATTGCATGGTCGCCCAGTCGCACGGAAACTTCTAGTTCTTGAAGCGAGGGGCACCGCCCCTCGCTGCTTGACCCCGAAGCTCGCTTCGGCCCCCCCGCAACAATCAAACGCAGCATCTGCTTTCGCTACCGTTGTTCCCAATCAATCCCATCCCATTTCACGGGACTCACACTTGCATCTGGTGTTCATCGGCGCTGCTCGAAGGACGCTTTTTTCTTTATTTGTTTTCGAAGTCAATGGAGTCGTTATATGGAACACAAATTACCGCCCCTACCCTATCCCCTTGATGCTCTCCAGCCGCATATGTCAAAGGAAACACTGGAATTCCACTATGGCAAACATCACCAGGCCTATGTCACCAATTTGAATAACCTCATCAAAGGGACGGAATTCGAAAATATGAGTCTGGAAGAGATCATCAAAAAATCTTCCGGCGGTGTGTTCAACAACGCTGCGCAGGTGTGGAATCACACTTTCTTCTGGCAATGCCTCGCACCTCAGGGTGGTGGGGCGCCCACTGGCACCGTAGCCGAAGCAGTGAACAAAAAATGGGGATCCTTCGACGCCTTCAAGGAGGCGTTCGCAAAAATGGCTGTGAGCAACTTCGGCTCGGGATGGACATGGCTCGTGAAGAAGACCGACGGTACCGTCGATATCGTCAATACCAGTAATGCCGCGACGCCCCTCACGGGCAGTGACAAGGCGCTGCTCACTTGTGATGTTTGGGAACACGCCTACTACATCGACTACCGCAACCGCCGGCCGGATTTCATCGCCGCGTTCTGGAATTTGGCGAACTGGGATTTTGCGGCGAAGAACTTCGCGTAAAAAAAACGCCCCGATCGGGGCGTTTTTACTTTTAGCCGACGGTCACTCGAAACGGTTAGACAGTGTGCCGATGCCCTCAATGGTGACGCTCACCTCGCTGCCTGGTTTCATGGATCCGACGCCCACGGAAGTCCCGATGGCGATCACATCGCCGGGCTCCAGCGTCAGGTCTTGCGAAATCAGACTCACCAGCTTTGCCGGGGAATAAAAACAGTCGCTGACGGCGTAGTTTTGACGCTCATCGCCGTTGAGAACAAGCTTAATGCTCAGCTTCATGGGATCGAGCCCAGTGGCCACGACGGGACCGAATACGCCGAAGGTATCAAAGCTCTTGGCCCGCACCCATTGGGCGAAGGTCGCATCGCTGTTGATGATTTCGGCGGCCGTGACGTCGTTAATGCAGGTGTAGCCGAAAATATGACTGGAGGCATCGGCTTCCGTGACCGCGGTGGCGCGCTTACCAATCACGATGCCGAGTTCCCCTTCGTAGACCACCTTGCCGTCATAGGACTTGGGCTTACGGATCGTCTCGCCATGCGCCAGAAAAGAATTTGGCGCTTTGAGTAGATATAAAGGTGCGGTTGGTGCAGGGTTGCCGAGTTTGGCAGCGAGCGCCTGAAAGTTGTTCCACAGCGCAACCATCTTGGTTGGCACAGTAGGCGTTAGTACTTTCACCCCGGATAGGGGAAGCGTCTCTCCGGTGGCTTGCGGGTTGTTAAACATATCCCCGCTATGAACGCGAACCTGCTCACCTTCTAAAGTGCCGAAGCCCGTTTTGCCTTGATGCGAAAATCGTAGCCACTGCGCCATGCTGATCTCCAAAGGGATAAAAATGCTTGCGGTTGACGCGGCTTCTTCTTCTCCTCCGCACCGCCGAGGCGCGTATTGTCCGTCCAACCGGCACGGCTGGCTAGACTTGACGACGTCGATTTCGGCCGATCCCGCGTTACACTTGCGGCCAGCCAAGGACCAACTGGAGTGAGCTCTGTCTACCCCCGCTTTTGATCGACGTCGCTTTATTTTCGCCGCTGCAGCGTCTTGCGGCGCCCTCGTTGGATGTGAAAGCTGGGGATGGCGCGCACCCGAAAAAGGTCCCGTAGCCGCTTATATTCCCGAAGGAGACAGCGGCGCCGAGGCCGCATACCAAGGTGTCTTGCGTATCCGCGAACAGTTGCGTATCCCCGTCACCATACAGCGAAGCATCGGTTCGGCCGGGTTGGCTGAAACCTTGCGCAGCCTCGCCGCCTCCGACGCGACAATGATCGTTGCCTACGGCCCAGAGGCCGGCTTGGCGTTGGAGAAAATCGATTCAGACTTCCCCAACCAACGTTTCGCGCTCGTTCAAGGCCAGTCAAACGCAGCTCGTGTGGCCACTTATAGCGTGGCGCATGAACAATCCGCCTGGCTTGCCGGGGCTGCGGCCGGCCTTCTCAGCCGAAAAAAAATCGTCGGCCATGTGGGCAATCTGCGAAACGAAACGACGGCCGCAGCGCGCGGTGCGTTCTACTCGGGTTTGCAAACAGCGTTGCCTAAAGCGAGGTTCCTCAGCAGTTTTGTCGTGCCCGGCGAAGTGGCCAATCGCGCCAAGGCGCAGATCGCTGCCGGTGCGGACGTTATTTTCCATACGCTCGATGATGACGACACTGCTTTGGCGGCAGTAGCGCGACAACATGGTGTGCCGCTCATCGGTCGAGGACGAGATTGGCTCGCGCAAAACCCCGGCGTGTACGCGGCAACAGCCATCGCGGATACCGGCGTCGCAAGCTTTCAAGCAGGGCAGGACTTGCATGACGGCTTATGGAAACCAGGCCGTCATCGGAAAATCGGCGTGGAAAACCCCAAGGCCGTTCGCCTCAGATTGGCCGAAAAGACGCCCGAAGCAGTACAGCAACGCGTCGACCTATATCAGCGAGAGTTGAAAGCGGGTGGATATAGTGTCGTAACGAAGTACGACGGACCGGAATTTTAGGAGATCGCATGCCCTCTTTCGATATTACTTCGGAGGTCAACAAGGTCGAACTGAACAATGCTATCGACCAGACCAATAAGGAGGTCTCCACGCGCTTCGATTTCAAGGGTTCGGATGCGCGCATTGAGGCAAAGGATCTGATTCTGACCATCTATGCCGATGATGATTTCAAGCTAAGTCAGGTAATGGATATCTTCATCGGAAAATGTGCCAAACGAAATGTCGATGTCCGTGCACTCGACCGCAAGGATGTAGAGAAAGTGAGCGGCAATAAGGTCAAGCAGACGGTCAACGTTCGTCATGGCATCGAAACCGAAAAAGCCAAGCAGATCGTCAAGCTCATCAAGGAAAGCAAAATCAAGGTGCAGGCGAGCATTCAAGGAGAGGCGGTTCGGGTGAACGGCGCAAAACGCGATGACCTGCAACAGGCCATCGCGTTAATTAAAAAATCGGTTAGCGACGTACCGTTGCAATTCGGCAACTTCCGGGACTAGCGCTTCAACGCAATAGTTTGGATGTCGCCGGCGCTGAGGTTTGGCCGTGACCGATTCGAACGCGGCCACCTTTAGCTTCCTTGTCCAGCCTACGTCGCCCGTAGATCCTCAGGGCGAAAGGCCCCGAATCCAGCGATCATAGAGCGTCGCCGCGACGCGATGGAGATCCTTCACTCGCTTGTCCACGGCCACTTCCATCTGCTCGGGCGTTTGAATCGACGCGCTCGCGCGATTGCGTACTTCGTTGCCCCAATCATGGCACCAGGCGCGAATCATTTCGGGAGTCATCTCTACATGACACTGCATGCCCAGATGTTTGCCCAGAACAAATGCCTGGTTGGCGCAATAGGGACTGGAAAGGATGCGCGTTCCCCCCTCAGGGATGCTGAAGGTCTCGCCATGCCAGTGAAAAGAAAGAAACGCTTGAGTATTTCCCAGCCAATCTTTTGCAAGCGGGTTGCTATCCGTCTGAACGCTGCCCCAACCGATTTCCTTCACCGGATTGCGGGTCACTTCGCCGCCCAAAGCCTTGGACATGAGTTGACCGCCCAGGCAGTGGCCTAGACAAGGTACATCCTCTTCAACTGCGCTGCGAATCAGCTGCAATACCGGCGGAATCCAAGGCAAATCGTCGTTGACGCTCATGGGCCCGCCCATAAACACCAATCCGCTGAAGCCCCTCGGGCTCGGAGGAACGCTTTCTCCCTGATCCACCTTGATTAATTCCCAGGGAATCTCCTTAGCGTCCAAGTAAGCGGCAAAATATCCTGGACCCTCCGTAGGCGAGTGTCGGAAGATGGCGACCGGTTTCATCTTATGGATGACAGAAATGCGATTGCGCCATTTTATTGCATCACTGCTTCTCGCGGGTTTTACATTCGGCGGCGGAACTGCCGCAGCGAACAGTATCAATCTCGTCGGCACCTTCGGCACCAAGGCGCTGGTGTCCATTAACGGCAGCTCGCCGAAAAAAATGGCGCCGGGGGATAAAAGCCCGGAGGGCATCCTCCTGGTTAGCGTCACCAGCGACAGCGCGACTTTCGAAGTCGATGGCCAGCGACGCACGCTGAAAATGGGGCAACACTATGCATCCACAAGCAGCGGAACAGCCCCCACCGTTATCTTAGGCGCGGACTCGCGCGGTCACTTTGTCACGCAAGGCATGATCAACGGATCAGCCGCCACCTTTATGGTGGATACCGGTGCTTCCATGGTTGCGATATCCGCCGGCGATGCGCATCGCATGAACATCAAATACCGAGATGGCGAAGTGGGCTGGGTAAGCACGGCGAACGGGACCGTCGCTGCATACCGGGTGAGGCTCGATTCGGTACGCGTCGGAGCGATCAACTTAACCGGTGTCGACGCCCTCATCACCGAGGCACCGATGCCTTATGTATTGCTCGGCATGAGCTTCTTGAACCGTTTGGAAATGAAGCGCAGTGGCGAACAGATGACGCTTACACGCAGATATTGATCCTGTCCGGGTATAGAACAAAAAAGCCGATCCACAGATCGGCTTTTTTTGTCGGCGCAGCAACACTATTCCTTCGTCTTATCGCGTTCGATGAGTGCGTAAGCCGAGTGGTTGTGAATGGACTCGAAGTTTTCCGATTCCACTACATAGGACTCGATGCGGTCGTCCGCATTCAATCGAGCCGCAACATCACGCACCAGGTCTTCGACGAATTTCGGGTTGTCATACGCGCGCTCGGTCACATACTTTTCATCGGGCCGCTTTAGCAAACCATAAAGCTCGCAAGAGGCTTCCTTCTCTGCATATTCGATCAGCTCTTCGATCCAAACCATTCCGTGCGTCTTGGCACTGATCGTCACATGCGAACGCTGATTGTGCGCCCCATAATCGGAGATCTTCTTCGAGCACGGGCAAAGGCTCGTGACCGGTACGATCACTTTCATCTTGAAACACTGTTTGCCGTTTTCGATTTCGCCGGTAAAGGTAACTTCGTAATCAAGCAGGCTTTGCACGCCGGATACAGGCGCAGTTTTGTTGACGAAATAAGGGAAGGCCATGCTGATATGGCCCGTCTTGGCTTCAAGACGATCGACCATTTCGGTCACCATCCGCTTGAAGGATTCGACCGAAATCTCTCGCTCGTGCGCATTCAGGATTTCGACGAAGCGCGACATGTGCGTGCCTTTGAACTGATGCGGCAGGCCCACATACATATTGAAATTGGCGATGGTGTACTGCACGCCACCACTCTTTTCCGACACCTTGACCGGGTGACGGATCGACTTGATGCCGACTTGGTTGATGGCCAACTGCCGGGTATCAAGAGAGCTTTGCACGTCCGGGATGGTGCTTACCGGATCACGAGTATTCATGAGAGACCTTTCGCCCGGCACTGAGGAGGAAGCAGGCTTCCCGACGTTGTCCGCGCTGCGGCCGGGCGCCGCTAACGCGAAGGAGGACAGCCCGATTCTAGCAATTTAAGCGGCCGCCCGCACTCCCGCCCCCATAATAGACATACAAAGCATAGGGTTACTTCATGGTTGCAGCGGGAAGATCCGCCTTCAACCCGAGGCGCGCGTGTATTGCCGCGATGATCCCTGCACTATCAAGCCCCACGGCCGACAACAGCGATTGCTGATCACCATGATCGATAAATTGGTCTGGCAAGCCCAGTTGCAAGAGCGCCGCTTGTTCGTTTCTTTCGGCGAGTGCCTCCGCAACCGCACTGCCCGCACCGCCGGCAATCGCGTTTTCTTCGACAGTGACGAGCAAATCATGCGTTCGAGCTAGCTTAAGGACCAGCGCGTCGTCTAGAGGTTTGACGAAACGCATATTCACGACGGTTGCATCCAGTTTCTCGCCGGCTTCCAAAGCCGCCCCGAGTAAGGTGCCGAAGGCCAGAATCGCCACACGGCGCCCTTCGCGTCGAATCTCGCCCTTACCGACGGGTAAGGCTTGCATTTGCTTTTCCACCGGGACGCCGGCGCCGCTGCCGCGCGGATAACGCACCGCCGAAGGGCCGTTCAAGGTATAGGCGGTATAAAGCATCTGCCGACATTCATTCTCGTCCGCGGGTGTCATGACAGTAATGTTCGGAACGCAGCGCAGATACGACAAATCATAGGCACCGTGATGCGTTGCGCCATCCGCGCCGACCAGACCCGCTCGATCGAGCGCGAATACGACGGGCAGATTCTGGATCTGCACATCGTGTATGAGCTGGTCATACGCGCGCTGTAAGAAGGTTGAGTAAATCGCCACGACGGGCTTCATGCCCTCGCAGGCGAGGCCTGCCGCAAAAGTCACGGCGTGTTGTTCTGCAATGCCTACGTCAAAATATCGATCAGGGAAACTCTCCGCAAACTTCACCAGCCCCGAACCTTCGCGCATCGCCGGCGTAATGGCTATGACACGCGGATCTTGGGCGGCGATGTCGCACAGCCATTCACCGAACACCTGAGTGAAGGTGGGTTTGTTGTTGACCTTGACGGTGACGCTGGGAATGCCGGTATCCGGCGTGAATTTGGAGACGCCGTGATACAACACGGGGTCGGCCTCCGCGAGCTTGTAGCCCTGGCCCTTGCGCGTCACGACATGCAGAAACTGGGGACCCTTCAGTGCCTTGATATTCGTTAGCGTTGGAATGAGGGAATCAAGATCATGGCCGTCAATCGGTCCCACATAGTTAAAACCGAACTCCTCGAACATGGTGGACGGTACAACCATTCCCTTGGCATGCTCTTCCACGCGTTTAGCCAGTTCCCATAAGGGCGGCAGGCTCGATAGCACTTTCTCTGCCGCTTTCTTCGCGACCCGATAGAAGCGCCCGGATACGAGGCGCGCCAAATAACGATTCATGGCGCCGACCGGCGGCGAGATGGACATATCGTTGTCGTTTAGGATGACCAAGACATTGGTATCCATCACGCCGGCGTTATTCATCGCCTCGAAAGCCATGCCTGCCGACATGGCGCCGTCGCCGATGACCGCGATGCAATGGCGCGACTCGCCTTTAAGCTTTGCGGCTTGGGCCATGCCGAGCGCGGCTGAAATCGAAGTGCTGGAGTGAGCCGTCCCGAAGGTATCGAATTCACTTTCACTGCGCTTGGGGAAACCCGAAATGCCGCCGAGCATCCGTAGCTGCGCCATGCCGGCGCGCCGGCCGGTCAAGATCTTGTGCGGATAAGTCTGATGACCGACATCCCAGACAATGCGGTCTTCCGGCGTGTTGAATACATAATGCAAGGCGATTGCCAGTTCAACCGTACCCAGATTCGACGAAAGATGACCGCCGGTCTTGCTCACGGAATCGAGGACAAAGCCGCGCAACTCGTCGGCGAGCTGAGGCAACTGCCTGCGCTCCAAGGCCCGCAACTGTGATGGGGATTCGATCTGATCGAGTAATTCGTAGGTCATGACTTAAGATTTTCGCAGCACTATAAAATCGGCGAGGCGATGCAGTTGCGCGGCGCTCGCACCGAAGCTTTCCAGCGCCTCATGGGCGTCCTGCCGCAATTGTTCGGCCCACTCTTTCGCTTGCGGCAAACCCATCAAGGAAACGTAGGTCGGTTTGCCTTGTGCGGCGTCCTTGCCCGCGGTTTTTCCTAGCGCGTCGCTGGTGGATTCCGCGTCCAGCACGTCATCCACCACTTGGAAGGCAAGGCCAACGAATTTGGCATAACGGTCCAACCGTTCCAGTTGGGCCGCGTCTACCTTACCGCAATGCGCTCCCAACAACACAGACGCACGGATCAAAGCACCTGTTTTAAGGATATGCATGAATTCTAGCTCCGGCAGGCTTAGATTCTGCCCGACCGATGCCAAGTCAATGGCTTGTCCGCCCGCCATGCCACGCGATCCACTCGCTTGTGACAGTACGCGCAACATTTCCAAGCGCGTCTGGGCGGGGATGTGATCGCATAGGGTCAACGTTTCAAAGGCAAGGGCTTGGAGCGCATCTCCTGCCAGCATCGCGGTCGCTTCATCGAATTGGATGTGCACGGTGGGTTTGCCTCGGCGCAGCACATCGTCGTCCATGCACGGCAGATCGTCGTGGATTAAGGAATAGGCATGGATGAACTCCACGGCGCAAGACGCTGCAGCGAGACATTCCGGTTTCGCGCCGACAACGGCGCCGGCAGCATAGACGAGCAAGGGCCTTACCCGCTTTCCTCCTCCCAAGACCGCGTAAGCCATGGCCTGATGCAAGCGTTGAGGCGTGTGGTCTACCGACGGCAAGGCGATCTGGAGGGAATTCTCTACCCGCTCCTGTACATCCTTCGTCCACGCTTGAAAATCGGTTTCAGCCATTCACCGGCGGGTCGCCCGAAAAGGGTTGCAGGTTGCCATCCTCGAGTACGCGCACTTGCTGCTCGGCGCGGGCAAGCGTGTCCTGACAAAAACGTGCCAGTTCGAGTCCGCGCTTGTGCGCGGCAAGCGATTGTTCGAGGCTCAGATCGCCTGTCTCCATACTCGCGACAAGCCCTTCAAGCTCTTTCAAAGCGGCTTCGAAATCGGCAGGTGCCGGGGAGGACGAATCGGTAGACATAGAGGGAGCAATAGGAAGCGCGCAACCTTAACTGAAGGGCGACGGGACGGCAACCAAGAAAAATAAGGGCTTGGACACCCGCGCGCCCTTCGTTCCGGATTACGGGCGAAGGTCTTGATAAATAGAGGGAACTCCAAGTCTCTTGGGGTATCATAGCGGGTCCATTTGGGCTCCGGTCGTGCGCCATGCGCGCGACTCCCTTTCACTCAAGTCTGGAGGCTAGGCGACGAAATGTCCGCAATTCCGCGTAACCGGTTCGAGCTGAAACAGGCCACTCCGCAGCTGCCTGTATCTTGGTACTTCGATCAGCGTATTTTCGAATTGGAGAAGAAACTTCTCTTCGATGCCGGTCCTGGCTATGTCGGCCATGGACTTATGGTGCCGAATGCCGGTGACTATCACACGCTGGAATGGCTGGATCACGCCAAGATGCTCGTGCACAACAAGCAGGGCGTCGAACTGCTGACGAACATCTGCCGCCATCGACAGGCGGTGATGCTCGAGGGCCGCGGCACCGCGCGCAATATTGTTTGCCCCCTACATCGCTGGACCTACGATTTGCAAGGCTCGTTGATCGGCGCACCGCATTTCCCGGACACGCCCTGCAAATCGTTGGGCAAATCGCCCCTGCAAAACTGGAATGGTCTGCTCTTTGCCGGGCCACGACATGTCGAGCAGGATCTTGCGCAGTTCGGCGCGGGACAGGACTTCGATTTCTCCGGCTATGTCTACGATCGCACGGTGATCAGCGAGTACAAGCAGAACTGGAAAAGTTTCATCGAGGTGTATCTCGAGGACTATCACGTCGAGCCTTTCCATCCCGGTCTGGGCAACTTCGTTACTTGTGAAGATTTACGCTGGGAGTTTGGCGAAACGTATTCGGTGCAAACCGTCGGCGTTCGCAATGCGCTGGCAAAGGCGGGGTCGCCGACTTATCAGCGCTGGCATCAAGTGCTGCGCGAATACATGGGCGACAAGCAACCCAAGCACGGGGCGATCTGGATGCTGTATTACCCCAACGTCATGCTCGAGTGGTATCCGCATGTGCTCATCGTCAGCACGCTCATCCCACGCTCGCCGCAACACACGACTAACGTCGTCGAGTTCTACTATCCGGAAGAGTTGGCGCTGTTTGAACGGGAATTCGTCGAAGCACAGCAGGCCGCGTACGCGGAAACTGCGGTAGAAGACGACGAAATTGCGATGCGCATGGATCGCGGGCGCCGCGCACTTTACGAAATGGGACAGAACGACGCGGGCCCGTATCAAAGCCCCATGGAAGACGGCATGCTGCATTTCCACGAGTACATCCGGGCCCGTTTACAGTCCGGCCCGCCATGAACTTCAGCACCCTCGTCGGAACGGATACGCTCGCGGCGCATCTGTCCGACGAGCGCTGGGTCGTTGTCGATTGCCGTCACGACTTATTGGATGTCGAAGCAGGGCGCCGCGCGTATAGCGAAGCGCACGTTCCGGGCGCATATTTTCTGCAGCTCGACACTGCGCTGTCGGGACCAAGGACGGGGACCAACGGACGTCATCCGCTACCGAAAGCGGATGAGCTTGCGGCTCGCTTGGGCGAAATCGGCATCGCAACCGGCAAGCAGGTCGTTGCTTACGATGCGCATGGCGGAATGTTCGCTGCGCGGCTGTGGTGGCTATTGCGCTGGCTCGGGCACGACACGGTCGCGGTCCTCGATGGAGGGCTGACGCAGTGGATCGCAGAGGGCAGACCGCTCGACGGCGAAACGCCCCTGCGTCGTGCAAACACTTTCATTGCGCAAACGCATCCGACCGATGTGTCAGCCGATGAAATACTTGCCGCACTGGGGACGTCACGCATGCTGCTTGTGGATGCGCGTTCACCGGATCGTTATCGAGGCGACAACGAAACACTGGACCCGGTTGGCGGGCATATCCCCGGCGCGCGAAACCGCTTTTTCAAAAACAACCTCGCGGCAGACGGCCGCTTCAAACCCGCAGCGCAGTTGCGCAAGGAATGGCAAGACCTGCTCGCGATCACGCCGCCGGAAAATGTTGTGCATCAATGCGGCTCCGGCGTCACCGCTTGCCACAATCTGCTCGCCATGGAAGTGGCTGGTCTGCCGGGTAGCCGTCTCTACCCCGGCTCGTGGAGTGAGTGGTGTGCCAATACCTTGCGGCCCGTCGCCCGCGGTTCGGAAGAATGAACGCCCTCTTTGCCGATACGATTCTCGTTCTTCATTTCGGTTTCGTCGCTTTTGTGGTGGGTGGCTTTTTTCTGATCCTGATCGGCGCCTGGCGGAATTGGTCTTTCATACATTCCCGAGCGTTTCGTTATAGCCATCTCGCCGCCATCGTGTTTGTCGCGGTTGAAGCGCTGGTAGGCGTTGCCTGCCCGCTAACCGTATGGGAGGACATCCTGCGCGGCGGAAGCGTGGAGGGCCCAGGGTTCATCGAGCGGTGGATTGGGCGGCTCATGTTTTACGAACTGCCGCCTTGGATTTTCACGACCGCTTATGTGAGCTTTGCCGCGCTCGTCGGACTCCTCCTGTGGCTTATCCCGCCGCGCCCACGAAGCTCCAAGTAGAATGCGCAAGTCATGACCTCCCCGTCCCCTCGTATTCGTGAGACACCGCCATGCGCGTGTTAGTCATCGAAGCGTCTCCAGAAGCTCGTATGCGCATCGAACAAGCGCTGCGTCATGCGATGCCGGACGTCACCGTTGTTCTGTGGGACCCGGCGCAACTAGGGCCGCCTCCGCCGAACTTCGATTGGGCGCGTCATGATTGTGTATTGCTCAGCGATGCC
>DATEOW010000119.1:0-3173 GCA_035273665.1 Burkholderiales bacterium
AGCGTGGGTCGTGTCGCTCTTGTGCCAGATGTCCTGGAAGCCGTTGCTGAACCACTGGCCCCAGGTAAAGTCGGCGTAGGCCTCGTGTGTTTCGCTGGTCCAATAGGCGTCGTCGGTCTTGAACTTGTCGTGCGCGTTGGCATAGAGCAGCGCGCCTTCGCGGCGGTTGGGCAGTTCTCCGCCTTGCTTCTTCGCCCACTTGGCGGCTTCGGCGTGCGTGCCTTTGAATTCGCCCGGCAAGAGCACCAGGTGATAGTCCGGCTCGCCTTTTTCCTGGCCGAGGATCAAACCCGCGTATTCCTCGCCGGCTTTCAGGTTGTCCTGCAAAAACTTTTCTTTTTGATTCACGGTGCTCCCCTGCTTCCCCTGTCGAATTCACCGCGCCTAACTGCCTTCGTGTGGCACGTCGCGCCATTCCCCGACCACTTCATCCCGAAGATCGGTAGCCAATCCGCTGCCCGATATGTGGGTGAGGGTCTCTTCCCACCACTGCTGCAGGACGGTGATCGTCCCGCAAACCGTTAGCCCGTCAAACCGGTCCTGAATGATTCTATCCCTGGTGTTCCAGCGCATCCGGTTGGTCGGCTTCATGCCCGATCGCTTGATTTGCGCTTCGGTCATGCTAGCTTGACGCGCATCGCGACGCCGTACAGATAGCTTTGCCGCGCCCCCGCGATGGTTTGGTTGGTGCCTGCCTTAACATCCACGCCATCCACCACGGTGCAAGTCTTTGACATGAAGTCGACAATTATCTGTGCGATTTTAGCTTCGGCCTCGGATTGCAGCTTTTTCACGTCGTCGATCGTCATTTCCACGGTTCGTCCCCTGTCGAATTCACTGCAATCTTACCCGTCTACAATGACCAAAGCGGGCCCCCGCAACCACTAATGTAGACGGCCCGCCGGCCGCAGCCATCAGGTGCTCGGCGCGCACGGCCACCTCGGCCCACACCTCGTCACCTTCGCGTTCCACGCGTATCTCTCCGAATAGCTTGCGCATGATCGTTCTCGCGTGGGTGATGTCGCTTTTCAAAACCCGCTGCAAATCCATCACCGCTGCTTTGTAGCGGCTTAAGGCGTCCGGTATATCCATGCGCCCCTCGATGGTCTCCAATCGCGCCTGCAGCGCGGCCTGTTCGCTTTCCGCTGCCATTAATCTTTTGGCGATCGCCTCCGAATGTCCCACCTGTGCCATCGCGTCGACCAAGTTGGCGATTTCCTTTTCCAGCGCCTGCAGCCTGGGCTTGACGTTCTCGCTCGATCGATGCGCCTCGCGCAGCATGGCGGCGATGTGCGCTTGCACTTTGCTCAATGCGTAGGGCGAGAGCAGATCCTGCCGCATGTGGGCGAGCAGCACGGTGTCGGCTTGTTGCCGCGCAAAGATCAATCCCTTGCACACCGATGCGCCGCGCTCTTTGGCGGTGAGGCACCCATACTTGCTGCCGTTGACCGATACGATCGAGCCACCGCACTGCGCGCAGCGCAGAATGCCGGAGAACAGCGTCGATGCCTTGCGCCCTGGTCTGTAGTCGCCTTGCCGCGTTTGCGCGTGGGCGGCTTCCCATAGGGCCTGCGGCACGATGCGCAGCTCCGGGTGCTCGGCGATGACCCATTCTTCCGGCGGGCGCATCCTGCGCGTGCGTTTCTTGGTGTCCGGATCGCGCACCCATTGGCAGCGGTTCCACACATAGCGCCCGATGTAGACGGTGCTATTGAGCAGGCCGGTTTGCTGGATCCGGGATCCGGTGAGCGCCGATGCGGCCCAGGTGCCGCCCTTGGCGCTTTTGACGCCCAGGCGGTTCAACTCGTGCGCGATCTCGCGCGGGCTCTTTCCCTTTGCGCGCTCTTCAAAAATCCATCGCACCCACTTGGCCTGCGCCTCGTCGATCTGCAGCAGCTGCACCTTGTCGCCGGCGACGATGCGATAGCCGTATGGCGCCGCGCTGGCAATACCACCGCGTAGCACCTGGCCTTCTAGGCCGCGGTGGGTTTTCTCGGCCAGGTCTTCGAGATAAATCGCGTTCATCAGCCCGCGAAAACCGGCCTGCGAGCGCGAGCCTTTGCTGGCGTTGTCATAGCCATCGCCCACGCTGATCACCCGCACGCCCCAAAACTTTAAGCGCCGCAGCGTGAGCGGCCCTTCTACTTCGTCGCGCGCCAGGCGGCTGAGATCGTCCACGACCAGCACGTCCCACTTGCGGGCCTTGGCATCGTCGAGCATGCGTTGATAATCGGTGCGGCCGCAATCGGCGCCGGATTCAGCGCGGTCGGCATAGCGTGTAGCGAGCGCAAAGCCGTGGTGCTCGATAGCACGGCCGGTCATGCGCTCTTGATCGTCTATCGACGTGTCGCGCTGTCGGCTTGAGCTGTAGCGGGCGTATGTGGCGGCGCGCATGGGCCTTCGGTTTCTTCTTCTGGGTTGTGCCGCTCGGCACGATACTCGTCCACCACATGCTGCGCAAGCAAGCGCAGGAGTTGGTCGAATGGGTCGCCGTTGTGGGGGGCGGTCATGTATCGGTGCAGCACAGGATGTCGGGGAACGTCCCCTCGTGGGCCGCAATCGCCTGCTTCAGCGATATGTGTTCTCCATCGCCTGGTTCTTCGCCGGTCCACATGAATGGCTTGTCGTCAACGGTAAGCTCTGCAACGTCTTCAACTTCGACGCCGGTCAATTCCACATACCACGCGATCGCCGCTTCGAGGCTTTCAGCGGCAACGCACTCGCAATCGTTGAATTGCCACACTTTGATGTGGGCCGTCATGCCGGGTACTCATCATGCGTGCGGCCGTCGAGGGTGCGGCCTGCGGTTTTCTTTCCGATTCGATTGGCGATGACATAGCGATCCTTGCCGCTGGGCATATGGCAATCCGCAAACTTGATGTCCATGTGGTCGCTCCAATATTCCCGCCGCCCGTCCTGCCATTGGATGCTTGAATCTCCCACCTTACCCTCACCAGGTAGATGCTCGCCCCATTGCTTGAAGAAAAACGGCACGCCGGCTTCAAAGGATTGATTGCGGATGGCGCGCACCCAGTCCGGATGCATGGGCCGCGCGTTGGGGCCGCTCTCGCCGCCGACGATGACCCAGTCGATTCTCGGCACGCCGGTTCGTTCGGGTGGTGCTAGACACGGCAGGATGATTGGCGGCGATTGGACGCCAGCAATGCCGACAT